>CAZMBT010000288.1:0-3056 GCA_964564395.1 uncultured Alkalilacustris sp. | reverse complement strand
GCGCCTTCGGCGGCGTCGCGCGGCAGCACCTCGGTGCCTTCGTAGTCATCGGCCATCGCGGCGGTGGCAAGCAGCGCGGTGGCGGCGATTGTGGTGAAGAAGAGTTTCATGGTGAGTCCCTTTCGGTTGCGAGTTTGAAAGTCATGTCGTTTCGGGGTTCCGGGCGGTCCCTGCGAACGTCGGGGCCGATCACCGGTTGCGGATCAGGTTACGGGCGCCGATGTCACATTTCGCCTCCTTGCGTTCGCGGCGATGTGTTCGCCGTTGTGTGTGACCCAATCTGAGAGATTTGAGCGGCCCGATCAAAACACGTGTCATCACACGCACGTGGCCTTGCCCGGCGGGAAACTCACCGCCCCGTAAGCGGATTGAAACAATCTATAATGATAGAGTTAAATCAATGACTTGAGATCGCGCCAACGCGGCGGTGGATGGCCGGCGTTGGCGGGCGACGCCGATGCGTCCCGGTGCAGCCCCGACTTCCAGGATGGCTTTCGAGGGGCTGTCGGCCGCTCACGCGGCGGAGAGCGCGCGATCTCACGCGCGCCGTGAGTGATGTTTCACTTTTGCGGGTCCGGGCCCCGTTCGCGCGTTGGTCAGCGATTCCGCCAGGCGTCCAGGATGTAGCGCGCGGTCATCAGATCCAGATGCGCCCCCCCGCCATTCTTCGCGATGGTGATCTCGTCGGCCGAGTCTCTCGCGAAACGCCCGTCCGCCACATCGTAGAACTCGGCCAGCACATCGCCGCGCGTGATGGCGCCCTCGGCGAGCGGGATCTTCAACTCGCCGATATGGCCGAGCGTGGTGTCGAAGCTGTCCACGAAGATCCGGCCGCGCTGCAGCGCGGCGTCGTCGACCTCGCGCATGTCCGGGCGGAATGCGCCGATCAGGTCCAGATGCTGACCGGGCCGCAGCCAATCCCCCTTGACGACGGGTTCGCGCGCCATGGTCGCGGTGCAGATGATGTCGGCCTGCGCGACGGCTGCTTGCAGATCGGTCTCGGCGCGTACGTCGTCATGGGCATCGGCCAGCCCTTGTGCGGCCTCCGGCGAGCGGTTCCAGACCGTGAACCGAGCTTGCGGGAATACCGCCCGATACGCGGAAATCATTGAGCGCGCCACGGTGCCGGCCCCCACCAGCGTGATCTCGCGGCTTTCCGGCCGCGCCAGCAGGCGCGCCGCATACAGGCTGTCGCCGGCGGTCTTCCATTTGGTGACGAGATGGAAATCCACCAGCGCCTCCAGCTCGCCGGTGGCGTCGGCATAGAGATTGACGCCACCATTGACCCGCGCGCGCCCGGATGCGGGATTGTCCGGAAAGATCGTCGCCGATTTCACCAGAATGCCCATCCCGTCGATCCAGGCGGCCCGCGACAGCAGCGTGTCATCGCCGCGATACAGAAAGGTGTCGCCGATCTCCGCGCGTGGCTTGCGATGCCCTGCGGCGAAGGCGTCGGTCAGCGCGATCCAGTCGAGTTGCGCTTCGGCCTCGGGTCCGATGATCTCGATACTCATATGCGGGTCTCCTCCTCGGTGAGCAGGCCGGCGGCACGCAGATGCCCGGCCAGATTCTGCGGTGTGGTGAAAAGATGCGTCTGCCAGCCCCGCGCCCGCGCTGCCGCAATGTTGTCGGCGCGGTCATCCGTGAACAGCAGCCGGTTCGGCGCGATGCCGCTGTCCGCCTCGAGGCGGGCATAGATTTCCGGCTCGGGCTTGACGAGGCCCAGATGCCCCGAGATCCAGCGCCGGTCGAACGCGTCGAGGAAGGGGTAGGCGCGGCGCGCGATCTCGAACGGCGCAATGCCGAAATTGCTCAGCGCGAAGACGGGCACGCCGCGCCGGCGCAGCGCCGCCATCAAGTGCACCGACCCCGTGATCGCGGGCGATGCCATCTCGAGCCAGCGATCGTGCCAAAGCCGGATCATCGGCGCCCAGCGCGGGTGTTGCGCGGCCTTGGCCATGACCGTGGCATGCAGGTCGGCGCCGCGATCGATCCGCAGGTTCATGCCGTGCAGGTCGGCCTCCTCGAACATCCGCGCGCGCGCATCCGCCGGCATGTGGCGATCGAAGAAGATCTCCGGCTGCCAGTCGATCAGCACGTTGCCGATATCCAGCACCACCGCCGCCGGTCGCGGCATGTCGGGAAATTCAGCCACCATCGCAGCGTGGTAACGCGCCGCGACCGGCATGGGAAGCCTGCGCGACGTCAGCGCATGTTCTGCGGTCGCTTCGTCGCCAGCTGGCGCTCCTGCTCGGCCTCGCGCCAGAACAGGTAGAGCCCCGAGCCGACGATCAGGCAGATCCCCGCCCAGGCGACAAGGTCCGGCCATTCGGCGAAGATCACGACACCGAAGATGATCGCCATCGGCATCGAGGTGTATTCGAAGGGCGCGGCCACGGCGGGTTCGGCCAGCCGGTAGGCCTGGCTGATCATGAACCCGCCCAGCGCGCTGGCGATCCCCAGCACGAACAGCACCGGCAGATCCGGCACCGCCGGCCAGACCCATTCGCGCAGCAGAAAGGCCAGTGTCGCATCCTCGGGCTGCTCGAAGCGCCCGTCCCCGACGGCCAGCCCCATCAGCAGGCTGACGAAAAGGAAGGTCAGCTGGATATAGAACGCCATCGTCACCGCCCGCTCGGTGCCGCCGATCACGCGGGCGAGGATGTTCAGCACGGCATATCCCGCCGCCGCGATGACCGGCAGCAACGCGGCGACCTGGAAGGCATCGGTGCCCGGACGCATCATGACCACCGCCCCGACAAGCCCCAGGAACACCGCCATCCAGCGCCGCGGCCCGACCTTCTCGCCGAGAAACACCACCGAAAGCACGGTGATCATGAGCGGGCTGACGAAGAAGATTGCGGTCGCGTCCGCAAGCGGCATCGTCGCGAGTGCGAGAAAGAAGAACATGTTGGCCACGACGACACACAACCCGCGCAGCATGTGCGCGAAAGGCCGGCGCGTGCGCAGAACCGCCAGCCCGCCGGCCATCGGCACCATCACGGCGAGCAGGAAGGTCATCGCGATCAGCGTGCGCATCAGCACGAGCTGATGCA
>CAZMBT010000287.1:0-3071 GCA_964564395.1 uncultured Alkalilacustris sp. | reverse complement strand
TCAATCTCGGTGTGGAAGGCATGATGATTACCGGCGCGGTCAGTGGCTTCGCCATAGCTGTGATGACCGGCAATCCGGTGCTGGGCTTTCTTGCGGCGATTGCGGCAGGCGCTGTCCTTGCGTTGATCTTCGGAATCATCACGCAGGTCCTGCTGGCGAACCATGTCGCGACCGGGCTCGCATTGACACTGTTCGGGCTGGGCTTGTCGGCGCTGATCGGACAGGGCTATGTCGGCGTCAGCCCGCCGCGCACCGGCAAGCTCGACATCCCGGTTCTGTCCGACCTGCCCTTCATCGGCCGGGCGCTGTTCCAGCATGACCTGATCGTTTACATCTCGATTGCGCTCGTTGCGGCGGTGTGGGTGTTCCTGCGCTATACGCGCGCCGGGCTCATCCTGCGCGCGGTGGGGGAGAACCACGATGCCGCCCATGGGCTGGGCTACCGCGTGGTGCGGGTGCGGCTCATGGCGATCGCCTTCGGCGGTGCCTGCGCTGGTCTGGGCGGCGCCTATCTGAGCCTGGTGCGGGTGCCGCAATGGACCGAGGGCATGACCGCAGGTGCGGGCTGGATCGCGCTCGCGCTCGTGGTGTTTGCGGCATGGCGTCCCTGGCGGCTGTTGCTGGGCGCGTATCTGTTCGGCGGAATCGTCGTCTTGCAGCTCAATCTTCAGGCGGCGGATATCCGTATCCCGGTGCAATACTTGGCAATGTCGCCATATCTGATAACCATCCTCGTGCTGGTGATCATCTCGTCGGACCGGGCCCGCGGGGCGTTGAACGCGCCCGGTTCGCTCAATCGCACCTTCCACGCCTCGCAATGAGGCTTGACCGAGGCGGGGCGCAACGCCCCCAAAACAGGGAGTACTCCAGATGAAACACAAGACGCTACTGTCCAGCGCCGCCCTGGCGATCGCCTTTGCGGGCGCCGCCCATGCGGATGATCCGACCAAGGTCGGCTTCGTCTATGTCGGCCCTGTCGGCGACTATGGCTGGACCGCAACGCATGACGACGCCCGCCTGCAGGTGGAGGCGGAATTCGGCGACGCGGTCGAAACCTCCTTCGTCGAGAGCGTCTCGGAGGGTGCGGATGCCGAGCGGATCATGACGCAGATGGCACTGCAGGGACATGACCTGATCTTCGCCACCTCCTTCGGCTTCGGCCCCGACGCCAACAACGTCGCGGCGCAGTTCCCCGACGTGAAGTTCGAGCACGCGACCGGGTATCAGCAGGATCACGACAACGTCTCGCTCTACAATGCCCGCTTCTATGAGGGCCGCGCGGTGCTCGGGCATATCGCCGGCCACATGACCGAGACCGACACCATCGGCTACATCGCCTCCTACCCGATCCCCGAAGTGATCATGGGCATCAACTCGGCGTATCTGCATGCGCGCGAGGTCAACCCCGATGTCCGCTTCCGGGTCATCTGGCTGTTCAGCTGGTTCGATCCGGCGCAGGAATCGGATGCCGCGAATGCCCTGATCGAGCAGGGTGCGGATGTGCTCATGCAGCACACCGATTCCTCGGCGCCGATTTCAATCGCGCAGGACGCCGGGATCTACGCCTTCGGGCAGGCCTCAGACATGACCGAGTTCGGCCCCGATGCGCATCTCTCCGCACTTCTCGACATCTGGGCCCCCTATTACATCGACCGGGTCCAGGCCGTGATGGACGGCACATGGGAGCCGCAGAATGTCTGGCACGGCTTTGCCGAGGGAATGGTCGATCTGGCGCCGTTCAACGACGCGATCCCCGAGGATGTGCAGGCCAGCGCGAACGAATTGCGCGAAGCCATCGCATCGGGCGACTACCACCCCTTCACCGGGCCGCTCAACCGCCAGGACGGCACGCAGATTCTGGCCGAGGGCGAGGTCATCTCGGACGCCGACCTTCTGGCGATGGACTACTATGTCGAGGGCATGACCGCCGAGTTGCCCGACTGACCGCCCGCCCCTGCCCGGCCCGCACCCATGGTTGCGGGCCGGGTTCACTCACCTCGCCACCGCAGCCGGATGAGGGTGCCGCATGACCCGCCATCTCGACCTGCCCGATCCGCAGAACGGCGATGACAGCGGCCCGCGCCGCGCCCCGTCGGCCGAACGCAATTGCGCGCCGATCGCCGATATCCTGGACCGGCACGCCCCGCGCAGCGGAAAGGCCCTCGAAATCGCGAGCGGCACCGGCCAGCACGCCTGCGCCTTCGCGGCACGATACCCTGACCTCGAATGGCAGCCGACCGATGCGGACGCCGACAATCTGGCGACGATCCGTGCCTGGGCAGCGCGCGCGCAATGCGCCAATCTACGCATGCCCTGCCTGCTCGACGCGGCCCGTCCGGGTTGGGCGGCGGCGTGGCCACCGCAGGATCTGATCCTGCTGGTCAATCTGCTGCATCTGATTTCCTGCGCGGAAGCGCGCACCGTGGTCACCGAGGCCGCCACGCGCGTCGCCCCGGGCGGACGTTTCGCGATCTACGGGCCGTTTCGCAAGGATGGGCAACTGATCAGCGACGGCGACCGGCGCTTCGATGCCGGTCTGCGCGAGCAGGATCCGTCCATCGGCTACAAGGACATCGAAACCGTCGCGGGCTGGATGAGCGGCAGCGGCTTGCGCCTCGTCGAGCAGATCACCATGCCAGCCAACAATTTCATGCTGATCGCCACCCGCGATTGACCTGGATCAAGGCCGGCAGGATGCGCCCGGTGCGATGCCGACCGGGATCAGCAACGAGGCGCAGCCATGGATTACAGCAACTACATCGACGCCACGCGCGACCGCACACGGGCTCTGAACAAGGCGATACCGGACACGATGAAGGGGTTCGCCAGCCTGTCGAAAGCCGTGAAGGACGGCGGTGTGCTCGGCGTCAGGGAAAAGGAGTTTGTCGCGCTGGGAATATCGGTGGCCGTGCGCTGCGAGGCCTGCATCGCCTTTCACGTCGATGCATTGATGAAAGCCGGCGCCAGCCGCGAGGAACTGGCCGATGTCCTGGCCATGTCGGTGCAGATGGGCGGCGGCCCGTCGGTGATGTATGCCGGCAAGGCGCTCGATTGCTGGGATCAGCTGGCGG
>CAZMBT010000286.1:0-3090 GCA_964564395.1 uncultured Alkalilacustris sp. | reverse complement strand
TTGATCCGTCACCGGCGCCGGCCGCAGCGCCAGTGACACCAGCCGGTTGCGCGCCGGGGCCGGCGGCAGGGCCTCCCGGTGCCAGGGCCGCACATCGCCCGGCCCGGCGCCCAGCCGGTCGAGCAGGGCGCGAAACCGGTATTGCGGATGATCCTCTGCCGTCATCGCGTCGGACAATCCGTGCCAGACATGCCCCGGCATCTCGAAGTCGAAACCCGGCAGGACCAGCATGCCCTCCGGCAGCCCGGCAACGGCCTCCATCAGCGCCGCCGTGGCCCCGCGCGAGCCGGTCGAACCAGCGACGATGACGGGGTGTGCCGGCGGCGCCGCATGCCAGCGCTCGGCCAGCCGCTCCACCGCGAGGCGTTGGCGCGCTTCGCGGTCGGGCGCGTCCTGCGTCGCGGCGATGTAGTCGCGGATCAGATCGATGAAGGCCAAGCTGCGCGCCCAGTGCCGGGCATGCTCGCTCATGTCCAGCGCGGCAAGGGCTTCGGGCGTGACCCGCTCGCCCTGCATTTCGTCCATCAGGGCGGCCAGGCTGTCGGCGAGATCGTAGATCGCCGTGCGGGGGGCGAGGTCCGGCTGCCGCTCCAGGAGCCGCGCGACGAGCTGCGCCAGCTCCAGACGCCGGCGCAAGGGCGGCACCGCCGGCGGCAATCCCGTCGCGGCCAGCACATCGCCCGGGTCGGTCACCAGCCCGATGCGCGGCAGCAGCAGCGCGCCACGTTCGGCAAACAGCGCCCGCACCCTGCGCTGCATCCGCCGCGTGTTGACATAGAGCACCAGCCGCGCCAGCGCCTCCGGCGGGCGATCGGCCATGCGCGCACAGATGCCGTCAACCAGCCAGCGCGGGAAATCCACCCCCGGCGGCAGCCCGAACACGCCGCAACCCGCCTCAGCCATCGGGCGCCGCGTCCAGCATGGCTTCGGCCGCGTCGATGCCCGCCGGGTGCCCGACATCGCACCAGGCGCCAGGGTGGATGGTGCCGAACAGCGTGCCCGCCTCCAGCATCGGCTGCCACAGATGCCACAGTGAGAACGGCCCCCGCGCCATCGCGCGCAGCCGCTCGGTGCGCAGGATCTGCGCGCCGGTATAGCGATAGCCGCCGCCGGGCTGCAGACGCCCCGCCGGACCGATATCGAAGTCGCCGGGACGGGTGTCGCCATGCATGCGCTGCGGCGGCACCAGCAGCATCAGCCCCTCCATGCGCGCCGGATCCCATGCGCCCGCCAGCGTCTTCAGCGCCGACGGGCCCGTCCACACCACGTCGGCATTCAGGGTGTAAACCGGCCCGTCGCCCAGCAGCGGCAGCGCGGCCTGCAAGCCGCCGCCTGTGTCCAGCAAATCGGGCTCATGCGCGATTCGCACCCTCGACCAGGCGTCCAGACAGGCGATCAGTTTGTCGGCGTGGTAATGGGCATTGACCACGACCCGGCGCACGGCGGCGCACGCTTCGGCCTGCGCCAGCGCATGCGCGATCAACGGTTTCCCGGCCACCTCGATCAGCGGCTTCGGGCGGTCGCGCGTCAGCGCACCCATGCGCGTGCCGCGCCCGGCGGCAAAGATCATCACGGCTTCGGGGCTGTCGGGCATCGGCGACGCAGCTCCTGCAAGAGGGCGGGGTCAGGGGCGGGCAGCAGCGCGTCGATCCGCGCCCGCAGCGGCGCCAGCGCGGGATGTGCCAGATCGCGGCGCAGATAGGCCCACACCCGCGGCAGGTAATCGAGATAGCGCGGCTTGCCGTCGCGCAGGCACAGCCGGGCAAACACCCCGAGGATGCGCAGATTGCGCTGCATGCCGAGCACGGCATAGGCGGTGGCGAAACCGGCGCGGTCGATCCCGGTGACGGCGGCGTAATGCGCCAGCATCTCCGCCTCGGTGCCGGCGGCGACATCGCGGCGCGCATCCTGCAGCAACGACACCAGATCATAGGCCGGATGCCCCGCCATCGCGTCCTGAAAATCGAGCAGCCCCACCCGCGCGACACCGGCGCGCCCGGGCAGCCAGATCAGGTTTTCGGCATGGTAGTCGCGCAGGATCAGGACGTCGCGGCGCGCGGTGTGCTCGGCGCAAAGCTGCGCGATCTGTCGCACGAAAGCCTCACGCTCGGCGTGCGGCACAGGGTCCGGCGCGTACCAGTCGAGGGCAAGCGCCGCCAGTTCGCCCATCAGCGGCGGGTCGTATTCGGCGATGCCCGGCGGCAGCGGCGCGCGGTGCAGCGCGACGAGCAGGTCGGTCGCGGCGGTGTAGAGCGCTCGCTCCTGCACGGGATGCGCCTCCAGCAGCCGGGCGAACAGCGCATCGCCCAGATCCTCGAGCAGCAGATATCCGCCCGGCGCATCCTCGGCCAGAACCTGCGGCGCCGAAAGGCCAAGCCCGTGCAGATGCCGCGCGATACGCGCAAAGGGGCGCACATCCTCGCCGGCCTGCACCGGGGCGTCCATCAGGACGGCGGTGGCACCACTTTCGGGATGATGCAGGCGCTCGTAGCGGCGGGCCGACGCATCGCCGGCCAGCGCTTCGGCGCGCGCCGCGGACCAGCCAGCGCGTGACAGGAGCGCGGCGCGGCGCTGCCCGCGCGCCCCGGCGTCCATGTCGGCCGCCCCGCTCATGCCGGGTGCATCGCCCGGTGCCGTTTCATCGGGCATGGGCATGGTCCGTCGCGAAGGCGGCTTCGGAGGCAGCGGCCTGCAACAGCGGCGCCCAGCGGGTCGCCTGCGCGCGCAATGTCAGATGCCGCGCCAGCGCTGTCGCGCCGGGCGTCAGCCGAAGCGTCAGCGCATCCGTCGGCATATCGGCGCCCAGCCGGTCCGGCCATTCGACGAGGCACAGCGCATCGGTGAAGGCATCCTGCAGGCCGAGTTCCAGAACCTCATCCGGATGCGAGATGCGATAAAGATCGGCATGCCAGATCGGAACCACGCCGTCATCATAGGTCTGAACCAGCGTGTATGTGGGCGATGGCACGTCCTCGAGGCGATCCGCTGCGGCAAGGCGCGCCTGAATGAGGGCACGCGCGAGATGCGTCTTGCCTGCGCCGATCTCGCCTTCGAGCAACAGCACATCGCCCCGCCCGAGGCGCGGCGCCA
>CAZMBT010000285.1:0-3099 GCA_964564395.1 uncultured Alkalilacustris sp. | reverse complement strand
ACTGAAACAGCGCGAAGGCCGGGATGAAGACATAGGTCAGATAGTCGATGATCAGATCCAGCAGCACGCCGTCGATCTTGCTGGCACGGGTCTGGACATGGAACTTGCGCGCCAGCGGCCCGTCGACCCCGTCGACGATGAAGGCGATGACCAGCCACAGGAACATCAGGTCCCATTTGGTCTGCGTGGCGGCCAGCATGGCGAGCATGGCGAAGACAGCGCCGGTCGCGGTGAGCAGATGGACGCCGTAGGCTTGCAGGGTCTGTTTCATGACAGGGACATGAATGATGTTCGCGAAACTTGCAATCAATCGGTCGGTGCGGCGCGATCGCGCTGCGCGCGTGGGTGCGCCTGCGCATAAACCTCCATCATGCGGGCGCCGTCAACCGCTGTGTAGGCTTGTGTGGTGGACAGCGCGGCGTGGCCCAGAAGCTCCTGAATGGCGCGCAGGTCGCCGCCGCTGTTGAGCAGATGCGTCGCGAAGGAGTGGCGCAGCGCATGCGGCGTCGCCGTGGCCGGCAGGCCCAGCCGCATGCGGGTCTGCGCCATGACGCGGGCGATGGCGCGCTGGTTCAGCCGCCCGCCGCGCGCGCCGCGAAACAGCGCCGTGCCCGGCGTCAGCGGGTAGGGGCACAGCGCCACATAGGCCGCCACCGCATCGCGCGCCGCCGCGATCACCGGCACCAGCCTTTCGCGCCCGCCCTTGCCGCGGATGCGCAGCGTCTCGGGCAGGGGGGCTGCGGCCGCGTCGAGCGACAGCGCCTCCGAGATGCGCAGCCCGCAGCCGTAAAGCAGCGTCACCGCCGCGACGTCCCGCGCCCCCACCCAGCCCTCGCGCGCCTGCAGAGGCGCCGTGTCAAGCACGGCGCGCGCGTCCGCCGGGCTGAGCGGGCGCGGCAGCTTGCGCGCGTGTTTCGGCGCCCGCGTCGCCAGCACCGCGGTGGCGTCGCCGCCGTCGCGTGCCGCGAGCCAGCCGCAGAATCCCTTGACCGCCGACAGCGCCCGCGCGAGCGAGCGCGCCTGCACCCCCCGCGCGCGCTCATGCGCCATCCAGGCGCGGATCTCGGACTGGCTGACCGTGCCCAGCCGCCCGCTGCCGCCGTCACCGCGATGGGTCTGCAGGAAGGTCAGGAAGCGGCGCACATCCGCGCCATAGGCGTTCACCGTGGCCTCGGCGAGCCCGTCGAGCGCGCGCCGCGCCTCGAGCCAGCGCGCGAGCGCGTCGCGCAGGGCCGGCGGCAGCGTCACGCTCATGACAGCCAGCGCCGCATCGTGCGCTCGAACACCCCGCAGAAGAACGCCAGAAGATCGGTGCCTTGCCCCGGCTTGAACTGATGCGGATCCTCCGAGCCCATCAGCAGCATGCCGGGCAGCCGCCCTTCGCCCAGGTCCAGCCGCATCAGCGCTTCCGAGCGGATATGCGCCGCGGCGTCGCCATGCAGCACGTGAGACTCGGGGATCTGCTGGCGCAGGATCACCCGGCGCGGACTCTGGCTGCGCGCGCCGGTCATGCAGGCGTGGACCGTGCCGGGCGCCGCCACGCGCAGCACGTTCCCGAGCCGCGCGAGCGCCGGATCCGAGCCGGTCTGCGCCGTCTCCAGCACCAGACGCAGGCTGTCCACCCGCAGGATGCCCGCAACCTCGGTGCCCAGAACGCGCAGGAAGGTCTCGAAATCCTCCGGGTCGAGCATGCGCAGGATGGCGCGGTGGATCTGATTGGCGCCGGAGAGATTTTCGTACGCCGCCGCGATCACGGCGCGATGCGTCTCTTCGAGGCGGTCGAGCCGGGCCTCCAGCTGTTCCATCGCCATGCCGCGCAGATCGACGATGTTGCTGCCCATCGCGCGTTCATTCGCCGTGACCAGCGCGCGCATCACCTCCCGGTCGCCCAGCACCAGATCCGGGTCCGCCAGAATTCGCGCGCGCAGCTCATCCTCCGTCGCGGCATGCCCCGCCGGATCCGCCATTACCATGCCTGCCCCTGTCTGCTGCTGCGTTTTGGCGCAGTATACATATTTTCAGAGGATTTTCTGCCCCGTTTTTTCCCAATCCTTCAGGAACGCCTCGAGCCCCTTGTCGGTCAGCGGATGCTGCGCGAGCTTGTGGATCACCTCGGGCGGGGCGGTCATGACATCGGCGCCGATGCGCGCGGCTTCGGTGACATGGTTCACGGTGCGGATCGACGCCGCGAGGATCTCGGTGCGGAAATCGTAATTGTCGTAGATGGTGCGAATGTCCTGGATCAGTTCCATCCCGTCGAGGTTGATGTCGTCGAGCCGGCCGATGAAGGGGGAGATGAAGCTCGCCCCGGCCTTGGCCGCCAGCAGCGCCTGATTGGCCGAAAAGCACAGCGTGACATTGACCATGTGGCCGTCGCCCGACAGCGCCTTGCAGGCTTTCAGCCCGTCCCAGGTCAGCGGCAGCTTGACGGCGAGGTTGGGCGCGATCTGCGCGAGCTTGCGGCCCTCGGCGATCATGTCGTCGGCCTGCAGCGCGACCACCTCGGCCGAGACCGGGCCGCTGACGATCTCGCAGATCTCGCGCGTGACCTCGGTGATGTCGCGCCCCGATTTCAGAATCAGCGACGGGTTGGTGGTCACGCCGTCCACCATGCCCAGCGCGTTGAGTTCGCGGATGGCGGCGACATCGGCGGTATCGACAAAGAATTTCATTTCTCACGGTCCTCGGGCTGGAGCCTGTTGCTGCGGCGGGTCATAACGCATGGGGCGCGGGGCGCAAACCCTCTAACCGGATCGGGCATGGACGCGGAGAGATTTTTCGATACCGATGAACGGCTCGGTGTGCTGACGACGCAGCCCATCGGCGAGGTGCTCGACTATCGCGCGCCGGAGGGCGGCTGCCGGCTCGGGGCGTTCGTCGAAGTGCCGTTGGGCAAGCGCCGGGTGATCGGCGTGGTGTGGAATGGCGGCGCCAGCGATCTGGCGCATGCGCGGTTGCGCGCGGTGGAGAAGGTGCTGGATGTGGCGCCGATGCGCCCGGCGATGCGCGGCTTTCTCGAGCGCGCGGCGCGCTACACGATGACGCCGCTGCCGGCGATGCTGCGGCTGGCGACGCGCGCGCCGGGGCTTGGCGAGGCGG
>CAZMBT010000284.1:0-3114 GCA_964564395.1 uncultured Alkalilacustris sp. | reverse complement strand
TGCACGACGATTGCATGCCGTCGGCCCGAAGGCCCCGGATCATGTCCGGGGCGGCGCGCGCCCAGCCGCTTGAGTGAAACCCGATCAGTCGGGAACCCGCCCGGTCAGATCGTGCCATACCGGGTTCGCCTGCGTTATCAGCGCGATCTTCCAGCCCCGGCGCCAGCGCTTGATGGCGCGCATCCGCTGCAGCGATGCCGTGAGGTCCGCGTGACGCTCGAACCAGACGAGCCGCCGGATATTGTATTTCGCGGTATGTGCCGACCGACCCGCGCGATGCGCCTCGACACAGGCCCGAAGATCCGAACACTGCCCGGTATAGAGCGCGCCGCCGGGGCGCGAGGCCATGATGAAGACGTAATGGGCCATGGCCCAGCCTCACGCGTGGGCGGTTAACAGCACGTGAATCCCGCCCCGGACGCGACCCGGGGCCGCTGCCGCGGCCATCCGCTCGGTCCCGGGTCGAGCCCGGGACTCCGGCGCCGGATGCGGCCGGGCGCATCACTCCACCACCCTCGCGGTCTCGACCACAGCGTGCATCAGCACGTTGGCACCCTTCTCGGCCCATTCCTTCGTGATTTCCTCGGCTTCGTTATGGCTCAGCCCGTCAACGCAGGGGCACATCACCATCGCCGTGGGCGCCACGCGGTTGATCCAGCAGGCATCGTGCCCCGCGCCCGACACGATCTCGCGGTGCGAATAGCCCAGCCGCTCGGCGGCGCGACGCACCGCGTCCACGCAGCCTGCGTCGAAATTCACGGGATCGAAACCACCGACCTTCTCGAGTTCGACCTGCAAGCCCATATCGTCGCAGATTTTCCGCGCCCCTTCGGCAAGGCGCTTTTCCATATCCGCGATCACCTCGAGCTCGGGCGAGCGGAAATCGACCGTGAACACAGCCTTTCCGGGGATGACGTTGCGCGAATTCGGATAGATATCGACATGCCCCGCCGCCCCCACGGCGTGCGGCTTGTGCGACCAGGCGATTTCATCCACAAGCTCGAGAATGCGCGCCATGCCCAGCCCGGCATTCCGGCGCATCGGCATCGGGGTGGAGCCGGTATGCGCCTCCTTGCCCGTCACCGTCACCTGCGTCCAGCTCAACCCCTGGCCATGCGCGACGACGCCGATCTCCTTGCCTTCGGCCTCGAGGATCGGCCCCTGTTCGATGTGCAGCTCGAAGAAGGCGTGCATCCTGCGGTCGCCGACCTGCTCGTCGCCCTTCCATCCGATGCGCGCCAGCTCATCGCCGAACTTCAGCCCCTCTGCGTCCTCGCGCGCATAGGCCCAGTCACGGTCATGCACGCCCGCGAACACGCCCGAGGCCAGCATCGCGGGTGCGAATCGCGTGCCCTCCTCGTTGGTCCAGTTGGTCACCACGATCGGATGTTTCGTCTTCACCCCCAGATCGTTGAGGGTGCGGATGAGTTCCAGCCCGCCGAGCACGCCCAGCACCCCGTCATAGCGCCCGCCGGTCGGCTGGGTGTCGAGATGGCTGCCCACATAGACCGGCAGCGCCTCGGGGTCGCTGCCCTCGCGGCGGGCGAACATGTTGCCCAGCTCGTCCACGCCCATGCTCAGCCCGGCCTCCTGGCACCACTTGCGAAACAGCGCGCGGCCCTCGGCATCGGCATCGGTCAGGGTCTGGCGGTTATTGCCGCCGGCCACGCCGGGGCCGATCCGGGCCATCTCGTGGATCGAGTCCCACAGCCGGTCGGCATCTATCTTCATGTTGGCGCCGGGTGCGGCCATCTTTCACTCCCTGTCCTGTCTGTCGGATTGCGGCCCGACTTGCGCGGGCTCGCGCGTTTGCCGGTCTCGGCCGTCAGTCGAGCGCTTCGAGCACCTCCCTGAGCGTGTCGACGATCTGGTCGACCTGGCCCTTCTCGATGATCAGCGGCGGCGACAGCGCGATGATATCGCCGGTCGTGCGGATCAGCACACCCTTTTCATAGGCGTCGAGGAAGGCCTGAAAGGCGCGCTTCGTGGGCGCGCCCGCGATCGGTTCCAGCTCGATCGCGCCGATCAGACCCATGTTGCGGATGTCGATGACATGACGCGTGCCCTTGAGCGAATGCAGCGCCTCCTCCCAGTACGGCGAGAGATCGGCCGCGCGCTCGAACAGCCCGTCCTCGCGATATGTCTCCAGCGTCGCGATCCCGGCGGCCGACGCTATGGGATTGCCCGAATAGGTATAGCCGTGGAACAGTTCGATCAGGTGTTCGGGCCCCTGCATGAAGGCGTCGTGAATCTCGGCCGTGCACATCACCGCGCCCATCGGGATCACCCCGTTGGTCATCCCCTTCGCGAGCGTGATCATGTCCGGCTGCACGTCGAAATGGGTTGCCGCGAAGCTCGCGCCGAGCCGGCCGAACCCGGTGATCACCTCGTCGAAGATGAGCAGGATCCCGTGCTTGCGCGTGATCTCCCGCAACCGCTCCAGATAGCCTCTGGGGGGCATCAGCACGCCGGTCGACCCAGCCATCGGCTCCACGATCACCGCAGCGACGGTCTCGGGGCCGTGCAGCGCAACGATGCGCTCCAGCTCGTCGGCGAGATGCGCGCCATGCTCGGGCTGGCCCTTCGACCAGGCGTTCTCCGGCAGATGGGTATGGGGCAGATGATCGACGCCGGTCAGCAGGGTCCCGAAATTCCTGCGATTGTTGACGATCCCGCCCACCGAGATGCCACCGAAATTCACCCCGTGATAGCCGCGCTCGCGTCCGATCAGGCGGGTGCGCTGCCCCTCGCCGCGCGCGCGGTGATAGCCGAGCGCGATCTTGAGCGCCGTCTCGACGCTTTCCGAGCCCGAATTGGTATAGAAGACATGCTCCATCCCCTCGGGCGCCATGTCGACCAGCCGGTTCGCGTACTCGAAGGCGAGCGGGTGCCCCATCTGGAAGGCCGGCGCGTAATCGAGCTCGGCCGCCTGCTTCTGGACCGCCTCGACGATCTTCGGGCACTTGTGGCCGGCATTGCAGCACCACAGCCCCGCGGTTCCGTCCAGAACCTTGCGGCCTTCGGAGGTGGTGTAGTGCATGCCCTCGGCGGCGACGAACATCCGCGGCGCCTTCTTGAACTGGCGATTCGCCGTGAACGGCATCCAGAAGGCGT
>CAZMBT010000283.1:0-3127 GCA_964564395.1 uncultured Alkalilacustris sp. | reverse complement strand
CGGCGCTGGTCACCATGTGCATCGGCGGCGGGCAGGGTATCGCGCTGGCGCTGGAGCGGGTCTAGAAGGCGTCGCGCTCCACCGGCTGCGTCACGCGACACGGACGGCATGCGCCCGCCTCGGGGCGGGGGACTGTCAAAGCACGCAAGCTGCGTCAGCCATTCGCCGCGTCAGCGCAGCAACCGCAGCAGCAGCGACAGCACCACGCTGATCACCAGCGCGGTGCCGAGCGGCAGGTAAAGCGTGCCGCTCCCGACGGGGATGGTGATGTCGCCGGGCAGCCGGCCGATCGGCAGTCGTTTCAGCCACGGCCATCCCAGCCCGGCGAGCAGGAGGATCACGCCCAGAATGATCAGCAGTTTCTGCATGCCATTGCCCCGGCGGTCCTTGCTTCGTGCGGCTCCCGGAAGGCCGGACGCTCAGGCGGCGGCCGCCTGGGCGCGCAGGAAGACGCGGCGCTCATCGGTCGACATGTCCGGCGCGTAGCGATAGCCGCCCGCATCGAATGTATGTATGTCGTCGGGGTCCGTCAGCCGGTTTTCGCAGACAAACCGCGCCATCGCGCCCCGCGCCTTCTTGGCGTAGAAGCTGACGATCTGTGCGGCGCCGTCACGTTCCTCCATGAAGACGGGGGTAACGACGCGCGGCTTCAGCGCCGCGCGGTCCACCGCGCCGAAATACTCCTGCGACGCGCAGTTGAGCACGGTGTCGCTGCCGGTCTCGGCCGCTGTTTCATTGAGAGCCCGCGCCAGCCTGTCGCCCCACCAGGCATAGAGGTCGCGCCCCTGCGGGTTGGCCAGGCGCGACCCCATTTCGAGCCGGTAGGGCTGAATCCCGTCGAAGGGGCGCAGGATCCCGTAAAGCCCCGACAGGATGCGCAGATGCCCCTGCGCCCAGCGCCGCGCATCGTCGTCGAGGGTCTGCGCGTCGAGGCCGGTATAGGTATCCCCCGCAAAGGCCAGCGCGGCGGGGCGCAGCGCCTCGGGTTGCGGCGCGTCCTCGAAAGCGGCGAAGCGTTCGGCATTGAGGCGCGCGAGGGTCTCGCTGATCCCCATGAGCTTGCGCAGCCCCTCCGCGCCCAGCTCCCGCGCCAACGCGGCGAGTCGGGCGGCGTCCTCCCCGAAGGCGGGGTCGGTCAGTGCCACGCCGGGCTGGTCGCGCCAGTCGAGCTTCTTTGCCGGGGAAATGACGACGAGCATTCGGACCTCCTTGACTGCGCGAGGCAAACTAGCCGATCCGCGCGCGCTGTCCAGAACCCGGTTGCTTCGGCCGGTCCGCCAAAGTACCAAAGGCGCGCAACCGGATAGGCAACAGGGGCCGGGCGATGACATCCATCCTGCAGATCGTTCTGCTGATCCTTGACGTGATATGGTTTCTGATCATCGCGCATGTGATCCTCAGCTGGCTGATCAATTTTCAGGTGCTCAATCTGCGCCAGCCCATCGTCGCCAATATCTGGGATGGTCTGAACCGCCTGCTCGAACCCGCCTACAGCCGGATCCGGCGATTCATGCCCGACCTTGGCGGTATCGACCTTACGCCGCTGGTTGCGCTGGTGGGGATCTACGCGCTGCGCATCGTGATCATCAACAACGCCCATATGCTGATGTGACGACGCCGCCGGACACATCCGACGTTGCCGCCCCGATGACGCGGGCCGAGGCCCTGCTCGGTCCGGTCTTCGGGTTTTCCGGCTTCCGGCCGGGCCAGCGCGAGATCGTGGAGGCCGTGCTGCTGGGGCGCGACGTTCTCGCCATAATGCCGACGGGCGGCGGCAAGTCGCTGTGCTATCAGTTGCCGGCGCTGTGTCGCAGCGGGCTTACCCTGGTGGTGTCGCCGCTGATCGCGCTGATGCGCGATCAGGTGCGTGCGCTGCGCGAGGCCGGGGTCTGTGCGGGCGCGTTGCATTCGGGCAATACCGACGAGGAAACCGAGCAGGTTCACGCGGCCATCGATGCCGGCGAGTTGCGGCTGCTCTACATGGCGCCCGAAAGGTTGGCGGCCAGCGGAACGCTGGCATTGCTGCGCCGCGCCGAGTGCCGCCTGATCGCCGTGGACGAGGCGCATTGCGTCAGCCAGTGGGGCCATGATTTCCGTCCCGACTATCTGCGCATCGGTGCGCTGCGGCGGCGGCTGGGCGTGCCGCTGGCGGCGTTCACGGCCACCGCCGACGCCGAAACCCGTGACGAGATTCGCGCCCGCTTGTTCGAGGACGCCGCCCCCGAAACCTTCCTGCGCGGCTTCGACCGGCCCAATATCCGCCTCGCCTTTCGCGCCAAGGACCGGCCGCGCAGACAGGTGATCGACTTTGCCGACGGGCATCGCGGACAACCGGGCATCGTCTACTGCGCCACCCGCGCACGGACCGAGACGCTGGCCGAGGCGCTGACCGAGGCCGGGCACGCCGCGCGCGCTTATCACGGCGGCATGGAAAGCTGGGAACGCCGCAAGGTCGAGGAGATGTTTCAGCGCGACGACAGCCTGATCGTGGTCGCCACCATCGCTTTCGGAATGGGGGTCGACAAACCCGATATCCGATGGGTCCTGCATGCCGATCTGCCCAAATCCATCGAGGGGTATTATCAGGAGATCGGGCGGGCGGGTCGCGATGGGGCTGCGGCCGACACGCTCACGCTGTTCGGGCCCGATGACATCCGCCTGCGTCGCGCCCAGATCGACGAAAGCCCCGCCCCGCAGGAGCGTCGGCAGGCCGATCATGCGCGGCTCAATGCGCTGCTGGGGCTGGCCGAGGCGCCGGGCTGCCGCCGGCAGGTGCTGCTCGGCTATTTCGGGGAAACTGCCGAGCCCTGCGGCAACTGCGACACCTGTTCGGTGCCTGCGCGGCTGTTCAACGCCACCGAACCGGTGCGCAAGGCGCTGTCCGCCGCGCTGCGCACCGGCGAGAATTTCGGCGCCGGGCACCTGATCGACATCCTGACCGGCAACGCCACGGCGAAGGTGCGTGAACGCGGCCATGATGCGTTGCCGACCTTCGCGGTGGGGCGCGATCTGGCGCGGGCGGGCTGGCAGGCCGTGTTCCGGCAGATGATGGGGCGTGATCTGCTGCGCCCGGACCCGGCGCGCCACGGCGCGCTGCGCATGACCGAGGCGGCGCGCCCGGTGCTGC
>CAZMBT010000282.1:0-3132 GCA_964564395.1 uncultured Alkalilacustris sp. | reverse complement strand
GCGACATGAAACGCCTGGTGCAGCGTCTCGGACAGTTTCTCGGTATCCTTGACCAGCCAGTTGTGCTTGGTGCACGGGCGCGTGATGCCGACCGTGTCGGCCTCCTGGAACCCGTCCGATCCGATCATGAAGGTTGGCACCTGGCCCGAAAGCACGACAAGCGGGATGGAGTCCATCAAGGCGTCGGTTATCCCTGTCACCGCATTGGTGGCGCCGGGCCCCGATGTCACCAGGACGACGCCGGGCTTGCCGGTCGCGCGTGCATACCCTTCCGCGGCGTGGGCGGCGCCCTGCTCGTGACGTACCAGGATGTGGCGGATGTCGCTTTGCTGGAAAATCTCGTCATAGATCGGCAGCACGGCGCCGCCGGGGTAGCCGAACACGACCTCGACCCCCTGATCCTTCAGCGCCTGAACGACCATCTTCGCGCCGGTCATCTCACGTGTCATCTTCTGCAGCCTCCATCCGCTTTGCCGCTGCGCAATAAAAAACCCCCGATCGAGGAACGGGGGCGCATGGTCTTCGGCTCCGGGTGGGATTCACCGGTCCATGCGCCAAGCTCCTACGATTACGATAAGATTGATCATGTCGCGCTCCCGTTGCGTGACGCACGTTAGAGCCGCTCCTGGTAAAGGTCAACCGCGAAAGTGGGCCAAAATTGTCTGAAGAGCTGCAAATCCTTTCAGAATCTTGCGCACAGGCAGTCATGGCGGAAATTTGCGTTCTCGGTGTATGCGACATTTGTGACCACAACTGCCGGAATTTGCATCTTTTCCGAATCCGCGCGTCGTGTATAACAGCGTCGCGCCGCGTCGCGACGCGCGGCGCGGGATAATCAAGGGAGGTTTACAATGGATCGTCGTTCATTCCTGAGGACATCGGCGGTAGGTGGCAGCGCCGCCGCGGCGGCGGGCCTCGCGGCGCCGGCGGTGGCGCAAAGCCGCACGACAATGGTCATGGTGTCCACCTGGCCACGCGATTTTCCGGGCCTCGGCACCGGGGCACAGCGGCTGGCCGCCCGGATCGAGGAGCTGACCGACGGCGCCATCACGGTCGACTACTATGCCGCCGGCGAGCGCGTCGGTGCCTTCGACAGCTTTGACGAAGTGTCCTCGGGGAATGCGCAGGCCTACCACGCCGCGGATTACTACTGGCAGGGCGTGCACCCGTCCTGGGCCTACATGTGTTCCGTGCCGTTCGGGCTTACCTATGCCGAGCATGCCGCCTTCATCGAGTACATGGGCGGGCGCGAACTCTGGGACGAGCTGGGCGATGAATTCAACATCAAGGGCTTCAAGGCCGGCAATACCGGCACGCAGCCTGGTGGCTGGTTCAACAAGGAAATGAACAGCCCCGAAGATTTCCGCGGTCTGCGCATGCGCATCCCGGGCATCGGCGGCGACATGATGACGAATATGGGCGCTTCGGTGGTGTCACTGCCCGGTGGGCAGATCTATGAAAGCTTCATCTCCGGCGCGATCGACGCGGCCGAGTGGGTCGGTCCGTGGAACGACTATTTCCTGAACATGCATGAGGCCGCGCGGTATTATTACAACCCCGGGGCGCAGGAGCCCGGCCCGTCGATCAGCCTGGGCGTCAACAAGTCTTGGCTTACCGGCCTTCCGAACTGGCAGCAGGTTGCGATCGAGGCTGCGTGCATGGAAGAGAACACCCGCATGATGGCCGAGTTCAACGCCAATAACGGCGAGTTTCTCACCCGCCTCATTCAGGATCACGGCGTGGAGCTGCGCGAGTTCAACGACGAGATCTATGATGCGTTCGGGGAGGCGTCCGAGCAGGTCTACGAGGAAGTGCGCGCGCATTCGGACCTCGCGAACCGCGTGCATGAGGCGTTCGACCGCACCCGTCGCGAAGTCGGCGGCTGGCTGAACATCGGCGAGAACGCCTTCCTGCAGCAGCGTAACCGCGTGCTCGGGATCGAATGATCCGACAGTGAGGTTGCCGGCGCGCGGTTTGTCCGTGCGCCGGCCGGCCGCCTGACCCTACCGCCCGGCGGTAGCGGTTCGGGCACGTTTCGATGGGGGCAGGATGACGCAGGCGGATACGGCGCGCGGTCCGACGGCATTCCTCTTGAGACTGTTCTGCTGGGGCACGGTGACGGTCACCTTTGCCTTTCTGCTGGAGGTCTATCTCGTGCACTGGCAGGGGCACGGCTCGGCGCGGGCGCTTCTGGCGGGCGGATCGGGGAGCATGATCGCCGCTGCGGGTTACCTGATCGCGGCGGTGCTGGCGTTGCTGCAGGCGGTACGCGGGGCGTCGCGCAGCCTGAACGCGGATGCCGAGATGATCAGCGCGATCGTCGCCTATCTGGCGCGCGGCGCGTTCTTCGCAATCCTCTTCATCGGTCTGGCGGACGCGCTGATTTCCTTTCTGCGGGTCGAGCGCCTGCTTACCCCGCTCTTCGGGCCCGACCTGGCGACGGAGCTCGGTCAGACCGCGTTTCGCGGGCCGAATGTTCACATGCCGCTTGCGGCGGCGGGTTTCATCGTCGCGCTGTTCACCCGAAGCGTCGGATTCATCTGGCTCGCGCTTCTTGTCGTGATCGCACAGCTGTCCCTGGTCATCGGGCGGTTCGTGTTCTCGTACGAACAGGCCTTCATGACCGATCTGGTTCGAACCTGGTATGCCGCTCTGTTTCTGTTCGCTTCGGCTTACACGCTGGTCGAGGAGGGGCATGTGCGTGTCGACGTGTTCTATTCCACGATGTCGGAACGCGCTCGCGCGCTCGTCAACGGAGTCGGGGCGGCGGTGCTCGGCATGCCACTGTGCTGGGTCATTCTGGTCTATGGGGCCGCAACCAGCGCGAGCCCGATCGTCGGCCCGTTCCTGCGCTTCGAGCAGGGGCAACAGAGCTTCGGCCTGATGACCAAGTATCTACTCGCTGTCTATCTGGGCGTGTTCGCGGTGACGATGCTCCTGCAATTCGCGGCGGTGATGCTGAAATCGGCCGGTATCTGGCGCGGCGAACGTACGCCGGACGGTGCGTCGTTCACCCCTCCGCAGCCCGCGATGGGAAGCTGACATCATGGAACTGCTCTTTCTCGGCGTCCTCGTCCTGACGATGATGTTCACCCTCGGGGTGGGCTTTCCCGTCGCCTTCGCGCTGCCCGG
>CAZMBT010000281.1:0-3134 GCA_964564395.1 uncultured Alkalilacustris sp. | reverse complement strand
GAGAGTTCGGATACCGCCTCGGGGATTGCCATGTGCTGCCTCGCATGTGGTGTCGATTCCGGCCGCCGGGCATTCGGGCTGCCTGGTTGCGACCGAGGCGCTTTCGGCCCGTCTTGGAAGTGGCGGCATGTCACGGCAGGTGCAGTCGGTTGTCAAGACGATCACCCGCAACGCGCGGCGCCGATTGCTTGTGGCCTGGCTGATGCTGCGGCTGCGCGGCCCCAACCAGATTCAGTTCTGGTTTCTAGCGCTGCTGATCGGGATCGCGGCCGGCGGCGCGGCGCTGGCCTTTCGCAATGGCATCAGCGCGGTGCAACAGCTGTCCTACGGAACCGAAGACGTCATGGCAGCGGCACAGAGCGGGGCGTTGCCATGGTGGCTGGTGCTCATGGTGCCCACGCTGGGCGGGCTGATCGTCGGGCTGATCCTGCATCGTTTCACGCCCGACGGGCGCGTGCGCGCCGTAGCCGAGGTGATCGAGGGCGCGGCACTGCATGACGGGCGGGTCGAAAAGCGTGCGGGGCTTGCCTCAGCGGTGGCCTCCATGATCACGCTGGGCGCGGGCGGGTCGTCCGGGCGCGAGGGGCCGGTGGTGCATCTGGCAGCGGTGATCTCCAGCTGGGTCTCGATTCGCATCAATGCCGGCGGCATCACCGGGCGTGACCTGCTGGGCTGCGCGGTGGCCGCCGGGGTGTCGGCGTCGTTCAACGCGCCGATCGCGGGGACGATCTTCGCGCTCGAGGTGGTGCTGCGCCACTATGCGGTGCACGCCTTTGCGCCCATCGCCATCGCCGCCGTGGCCGGCACCGTGGTCAGCCGGCTGCAGTTCGGCGATGTTACCGAATTCACCCTGCCGGACGAGAGCGCGCTCGCCTTCTATGTCGAGCTGCCCGCCTTCATGCTGCTGGGGTTGCTATGCGGGCTGGTGGCGGTGGTGCTGATCCGCTCGGTCTTCTGGGCGGAGGATGTCGGGAACCTGGTTCAGGAGCGGCTCGGGCTGGCAAGGTGGCTGCGCCCTGCGGTGGCAGGGGCGATCCTGGGGGTGTTGGCGATCGGCTTTCCGCATATCATCGGGGTCGGCTACGAGGTGACCTCGCAGGCGCTGACGGGGCAGCTTCTGCTGCATGAGGCCATCGTGTTCTGCATCGTCAAGGTGGCGGCGGTCGCGATCACGCTGGGCGGACGCATGGGCGGCGGCATCTTCTCGCCGGCCCTGGTGGTGGGAGCGCTGACGGGGCTCGCATTCGGGCTGGTGGCGACCGGGATCTTCCCGGACGTGTCAGGGGCGGAGACGCTCTATGCGCTGGCCGGGATGGGGGCGGTCGCGGCGGCGGTGCTGGGCGCGCCCATCTCGACCACATTGATCGTGTTCGAGTTGACGGGCGACTGGCAGACGGGGCTGGCGGTCATGACGGCGGTCTCCCTGTCCACGGCGCTGTCGTCGCGGCTGGTCGAGCGCTCCTTCTTTCTCGCGCAGCTGGACCGGCGAGGGGTGCGGCTGTCGCGGGGTCCGCAGGCCTATCTGCTCAAGCTCGTGCCGGTCGCGCGGGTCATGCGCGGGCTCGACGCGCCCGATGCGGCACCGCGTGACACGCTCGACAAGCTCATGGAACGGGGCATTCAGGTGGCCGAGGGCGCGACCCTGGATGATGCCATGCCGCAATTCGACTCGCACGGGGTCGCCGTCATTCCGGTGGTCCGGCCCCCCGTAGATGCGGCCTCCGATGCCCGGCCCGTTCCCGTCGGGTCGCTGCATCATGTCGATGCGTTGAAGGCCTATAACCGCGCCTTGTCCCGCATCGCCGAGGAAGAGCATAGCTGACCGGCGCCACGCCCCGGCACAGTCGTTCGCCCGCCTCGGGTCAGAGCCGCTCCACGGTGACCTTTGCCGCGTCGAAGGCGAGATGCCCGCCGATCTGCTGCGCCGATGCGACCGGGGCGTCGTAGCACCAGGCGGCGTCGGCGATACGCCCGTTCGAGGCGGCGATATGAAAATACGACGCGTCGCCCTTGTGCGGGCAGTGCGTGCGCGTCGGCGATGCCTCGACAAAGGCCATGGCGACGTCGGCTCTGGGGAAATATATCACGCGATCATGGCCCGTCTCGCGCAGCTCCAGCGCGTTGCGGCTTTCGGCGATCACCGCCCCGTCGGCGCGCACCACCCAGATCCCCTCGGCCGGTCCGATCTGCATCCTGTCCGTCATCCTGCATCCTTTCCGCGAGAAGCTGCGCCGTCTGTGGCATGGCGCAGGGAGCATGTCCATGTTTCAGCCGTGTCACAGCGGTCCGGTGACCCGCTCCAGCCAGGCGCGCGCCGCATCAGTGACAAGCGGCGACAGGCGCCTGCGCACCTCGGCATGATAGGCGTCGAGCCAGGCACGTTCGGCGCTGTCGAGGGCGTGCGCGTCTACCAGATTGCGGTCGATCGGGACCCAGGTCAGGGTTTCGAAGTCAAGCATGCTGCGCTGCGCGTCGCCGCCTTCCAGCGGCGCGGCGCGGCGTACCACCACAAGATTTTCCAGCCGGATACCGAAATCGTCCTCGCGGTAATAGCCGGGTTCGTTGGACAGGATCATGCCCTGCGCCAGCGCCACATCCGAGCTGCGCGCCAGGCGCTGCGGTCCCTCATGCACAGACAGTGCGGCGCCCACGCCATGGCCCGTGCCGTGATCGAAATCCTGTCCGGCCTGCCATAGCGGCGCCCGCGCCAGTGCGTCGATATGACACCCCGCGACGCCTTCGGGAAACCGCGCGACGCTGATCGCGATCATGCCCTTGAGCACCCGCGTGAATGCCGCGCGCTGATCGTCGCGCGCATCGCCGACGGCGATGGTCCGTGTCACATCGGTGGTGCCGTCGGGGTACTGACCGCCCGAATCGACCAGAAACAGCTCGCCGGGGCGCAGCGCACGGTTGCTGGCGCCCGTGACACGGTAATGGACGATGGCGCCGTGCGGACCGGCGCCGGCGATGGTGTCGAAGGCGATGTCGAGCAGCTGTCCGGTGTCGCGGCGCGCCTGCTCGAGGCGGCGCACGACATCGATTTCCGTCAGCCGGCCGGTTGGCGCTTCGGCGTCGAGCCAGGCCAGAAACTCGACCATCGCGGCGCCGTCGCGCAGATGCGCCGCGCGCAT
>CAZMBT010000280.1:0-3152 GCA_964564395.1 uncultured Alkalilacustris sp. | reverse complement strand
CCAGCGCCGCCATGCAGCCCATCCCGGCGCTGGTCACCGCCTGGCGGTAGACATGGTCGGTGATGTCGCCGGCGGCGAACACGCCGGGCACAGAGGTCTCGGTGGTGCCGGGACGAACCCAGACATAGCCGCCATTGTGCAGCTCCACCTGATCCTTGATCAGCTCGTTCGACGGGGCATGGCCGATGGCGACGAAGAAGCCCTTGCACGGCACATCGGTCATCTCTCCGGTGCCGACATGTCGCGCGCGCACGCCGGTCACGCCCAGCGGGTCTTCGTCGCCGAGCACCTCCTCGACGACGTGATCCCACATGATCTCGACCTTGGGGTTGCGAAACAGCCTTTCCTGCAGGATCTTCTCGGCGCGCAGGCTGTCACGGCGATGGATGAGCGTGACCTTGGCGGCAAAATTGGTCAGAAACAGCGCCTCCTCGACGGCGGTGTTGCCGCCGCCGATGACCACGACCTCCGCGCCGCGATAGAAGAACCCGTCGCAGGTCGCGCAGGCCGAGACGCCGAACCCCTGGAATTTTTCCTCCGACGGCAGGCCGAGCCATTTCGCCTGCGCGCCGGTGGCCAGCACCAGCGCGTCGGCGGTGTACCGATTGCCGGTGTCCGACAGCGCCGTGAAGGGGCGCGCGCCCAGGTCCAGCTCGGCGATGTGATCGGTGATGATGGTGGTGCCGACATCCTTCGCATGCGCCTCCATCCGCTGCATCAGCTCTGGTCCCTGCACATTGATGTCGCCGGGCCAGTTCTCCACATCGGTGGTGATGGTCAGCTGGCCGCCGGGTTGCACGCCCTGCACCAGTACAGGCTCCAGCATGGCGCGCGCGGCATAGACAGCCGCAGTGTAGCCCGCCGGTCCGGAACCGATGATTAGGAGTTTGCTGTGGCGTGTCTCGCTCATGCTGATCATCCCGTCATGTGTCAGTGCCCGCATATGCTCCGCCGTGTCGCGGATGCAAGCCGTAACCGCCTGCCTCAGCCCGCGTCGCAGTGCAAGCGCATTAAATATCTTGCGCAGTATCGCAACAATATTGCGTTTTGAGGTGCCCTCTCTTATGAAATCGACAAATGCAACTGGGGGCGCACATGCCAGGGACCCGACTAGACCCGATTGACCGCAAGATCCTCGCCGAACTGCAGGCCGATGGGCGCATGACCAATGTCGAGCTGGCGCGGCGCGTCGGCATCTCGGCCCCGCCCTGCCTGCGCCGGGTGCGCACGCTGGAGGAGGCAGGATACATCCGTGGCTATCACGCCCAGGTCGATGTCCGCGAGCTGGGCTTCGAGGTGCAGGTTTTCGTCATGGTCGGGCTGAACAGCCAGGCCGAGGCCGACCTGGCTGCATTCGAGGCGCGCTGCCGGGACTGGCCGCTGGTGCGTGAGTGTCACATGCTCAACGGCGAGATCGATTTCATCCTGAAATGCGTCGCGCCGGATCTGTCGAGCTTTCAAAGCTTTCTCACCGAACAGCTCACGGCTGCGCCCAATGTCGCAAGCGTGAAGACCTCGCTGGTGATACGTTGCGCGAAGGAAGAGCCCGGCGTGCCCTTTGACGTGCTGGAAGAGCGGTTGACGCGTTCCGCGTGACCGCGACCTGCGCCGGCGGTCGGTTCCGTGAGAGCGCGGGAAACCGGTACAAGATCGATCTCCCGAAATGAATGTGCTCCCGAAATGAATGCGGCCTCGCAATCATGGCAGAGGGTCCATGGGCGAGGCCGCGTTCGAGCGACATTCCGGCGCGGCTGCGGCGGTCTGACACCATCATGTCCCGAACCGCCCCGCTGTTGACACGCTTTTGTCCTACTCTGGCGCGGCTGTCAAAGATTTTCCGATCTCCGCCGCGACTGGCCCCGGTATTCGCACAATATGCCGCACAGAAGGTCATCGGTGCCAAAACCGCACCAATCGCGGGTACCCTCGGGTCCGCCGCCATCAGGGGCCCGCGCCGTTGCACAGGTAACGATTCGTCGCGCCTTGATTCCACACCGCGCGGCGCGGGCGAGCCGCAGCGAGCCTTCCGGCGAACGACCTTCTGTTCGGGAGTTCGCGGTGGTGGGCGACCCTGGAATCGAACCAGGCATGGGTCTCCCCGGCGGATTTACAGTCCGCTGCCGCACCTTGCAGCTCGTCGCCCATCGCACAGCGATATCGCCTGTTAGCCCATCACCCCGGACCGTGCAAGAGGGGCGGGGGCGGGTTTTTGCGGCGATCGCCATCGCGCGGTTCCGGGGTGGTCCCGGCGCTTTCATCGCGTGCGAAACGGCGCTAGGCAGGGCGCATCGGGATGGGCTCTTGCGGGAAGGCAGGCGATGGATCACCAGGCAGCGACGAGCGCGGACGCGCGTAGCATCATCTTCGATCTGGACGGCACGCTGGCCGATACCAGCGCCGATCTCGTTGCCGCGGCCAATGCGGTGTTCGAGCGCTCCGGGCACGGCGCGCAGCTGGACCCGGCACGTGACATGGCGACGGCCTTCGGTGGTGGACGCGCCATGCTCAGGCTGGGGTATCAGCGGCTGGGTCTGGCGGCCGATACGGCGCGGATCGATGCCGGTTACGCTGCTCTTCTGGAGGCGTATGAGGCACGGATCGACGCGCAGACGCGGCTCTATCCCGGTGTGGTGCAGGCGCTGGACCGGCTTGGGGCGGCCGGTTATGCCTTGGGCGTATGCACCAACAAGCCGACGCCGCTGGCCGAGTTGCTGTTGCAGCGCCTGGGCGTGCGCGATCGGTTCGCGGCCCTCGTCGGTGCGGGCTGCGTCGCGACCCGCAAGCCGGATCCGGAGCCCTACATGGAGACGATCCGCCGCCTGCGCCGTGGCTGTCGCGGCTCGATGCTGGTCGGCGACACCGTCACCGACCGCGATACCGCGCGCGCCGCGGGGGTGCCCATCGCGCTTGTCGGGTTCGGTCCGCTGGGGGGCGGGGTCGCCCGACTCGCCCCGGATGCGGTTCTGGACCATTATGACGGACTCGACGCCATAGCGGCGCGGCTTCTGTCGGGGGCGCGGCCTGGCGGTTGACCCGCTTCATGACCGCGGCTACGAATTGAACGCGTGTTCAGCGAGGGAGGAGCAGCATGTTCACATCATCCATGGCGTTCGATCTGGGCGAGGATGTGAACGCCCTGCGTGAGATGGTGC
>CAZMBT010000279.1:0-3162 GCA_964564395.1 uncultured Alkalilacustris sp. | reverse complement strand
AGATCGCGAAGCGCAGGATCGCCGCGAGCGAGGCGCCATGCGGAATGTCGTCGCGACGCACGGCGATGACGCGCCCGCCATTCGTCAGGGTGCGTCCGGCGATTTCGTCGACAATGCCGTAGCTCGCCGCGTCCCCGGTCGATTCGAAATGAACCGCGCCGGTTTCCTCGTCGACCGTGCCGGTGACGACCTCGTCGATATCGGCCATGAGCGTATCCACGGCGCCGAAGGTCGCCGCGCGGGCCGCGTGGGCGACATCGGTCGTGGCGCGGCCCTGATTCTCGCGCTGATGAAAGAGGTCCTTCACCTCCTGCACGCGGCGCGCGTTGATCCCGTCGAGGATGGGACGCGCCGACGCGGCCAGCTGCTCGGTCGAGACGCGGACCGGGCTGGTCGTGATGGCCTCCCGCGCGAGATGATCGTAGCTGGCCACCGACCGGAAGATCGACAGAACCGGCTCCGTCGCCGCCACGATCAGCGGTTCGTCCCGTCCGGTCAGGACCGGGCGCAGCGCCGCGTCGATTGCCCGCGCGAACTTGCGCAGGTGCAGCTTGCGGCCTTCTTCGCTCTGCTTCCAGCCGGCCCGGTCCGACCGGCGATCAAAGGCCTCCTCGCCGCGCGCATCCGCGCTTTCGCGCGGCATTTCGGATACCTTGACCTCGTGCGCCGCGTCCTCTGTCACCTCGATCAGGCGCACCTCGCTTTCCGCCAGCGCCAGCACGAAGGCGTGCTGCGGCAGGCTGATGGCGCGCAAGAGCGGCTTGATGTGGAACCTGTCCGCAACCTGAACCGTCTCGGTCAGCCGGTTCGGCAGGCGGTGCGTGCGCAGCTGGTCAGGTGTTGCGAAAACGGCGAGGCTGTGTGCCTGAAACTGCCAGAATTCGTAATCCTCGGCCAGGTGCTCGATCTGTTCGCGGATCGCCGTGATCGAATGGCTGTCCACGCCCGCATCCTCGAGCTGCTGCGCCGCGTCGCGTCCCAGATTGCGCAGGGTGATACGCGCGGTGTCGACATTCTGCGTCAGGGGGGTCGTGGGCAGATAGATCGAAACCAGCGCCGTGCCGCGGGCCCGCACGAGCGATTCGATTTCCGGGCGCGTCGGGATGTCCACATAAAGCATTTCAGGCGTCCTTATTCGTGTTCAACTTGTCACTTGCTCGGCATGTATCTGACACCGTGCTGCGGGCTGTTCAACATCCTTGCGGCGTTGCTTCGCCACGGGGCCCGTCATTGCGCGTCATTCGGCGATTCCGCGCCGGGCGCGGTCACCACGCGCAAGGTTACGTTGATCCGCCCGCCATCCGGCAGGAGCATGGAGCTGCCCACGCGAATCCTGTCCACGCCGTGCCAGGCCAGCCGTGCGGCGCCGCCCATCACCACCACATCCCCCGAACGCAGCCAGATCGAATCGGTCCCGGACTTGCGGTCGGGCCCGCCGATGCGAAACAGTGCTTCGTCACCGAGCGAGATGGAGACGACAGGACAGGTCAGATCCGCTTCGTCGCGGTCCTGATGCAGCCCCATCCGCGCCTTTTCGGTGTAGAAGTTGATCAGGCAGCATTCCGGATCGCGGCCGACGCCCGAGACGCGGCGCCACACATCCAGCACCGTCTGCGGGATCGGCGGCCACGCCACGCCGGAGGGGTGTCTCGGCTCATAGCGATAGCCGCGCCGGTCGCTCACCCACCCGAAGCGCCCGGCGGCCGTCATCCGCACCGACATGCGCCGCCCGCCCGGAGTCACCGGTTGCACGAGCGGCGCCGCCTGCACGACCTCGCGCAGCCTGTCGACAAGGTCGCGCTGCGCATCCCCGGGCAACAGGCCCTGATGGATGGCGGCGCCGCGCAGTGTCAGTGTCGGGGACGGGCAAGTGCCGCTTTTCGGGGTATTCCGGTCGGTCATTACGGGGTCGACTTCCTTTCCCTGCGATGGTTGCAGCGCTTTCGGCCCCACCCTATATACCGCCCGAAGCCGCGCCGGGCACCCCGGCAAGGTGGAGAATTGGGATCAGGGCGCAGAAGCCGCCAAAGGGTCTGCGAACCGCAAATCGCCGAAAGAAGAGGTAACACATCATGGGCAAAGTCATCGGGATCGACCTCGGGACCACAAACTCCTGCGTCGCGATCATGGACGGGTCTCAGCCGCGCGTGATCGAGAATGCCGAGGGCGCGCGCACCACACCGTCGATCGTCGCCTTCACTGACGATGAGCGCCTGGTGGGCCAGTCCGCCAAGCGCCAGGCCGTCACCAACCCGACCAACACGATCTTCGGTGTCAAGCGCCTGATCGGCCGTCGGTACGACGACGCCGACCTGGCCAAGGACAACAAGAACACGCCCTACAGTGTCGTGGATGGTGGCCAGGGCGATGCGTGGGTCGAGGTGAAGGGCGAGAAGTACAGCCCCAGCCAGCTGTCCGCCTTCATCCTGCAGAAGATGAAGGAAACCGCCGAGTCCTATCTTGGCGAGGAGGTGACGCAGGCCGTCATCACCGTGCCCGCCTATTTCAACGACGCGCAGCGTCAGGCCACCAAGGACGCCGGCAAGATCGCCGGGCTGGAGGTCCTGCGCATCATCAACGAGCCGACGGCCGCCGCGCTGGCCTACGGGCTCGACAAGAAGGAGTCGAAGACCATCGCCGTCTATGACCTTGGCGGCGGGACCTTCGACATCACCATCCTCGAGATCGACGACGGCCTGTTCGAGGTGAAATCCACCAACGGGGATACCTTCCTCGGCGGCGAGGATTTCGACATGCGGATCGTCAATCACCTCGCCGAGGAGTTCAAGAAAGAGCACGGCGTCGATCTGACCAAGGACAAGATGGCGCTGCAGCGGCTCAAGGAGGCGGCCGAGAAGGCCAAGATCGAGCTGTCCTCGGCCACCCAGACCGAGATCAACCAGCCCTTCATCTCCATGGACAAGGACACCGGCACGCCGCTGCACATGGTGATGAAGCTGACGCGCGCCAAGCTCGAGAGCCTCGTCAGCGATCTGATCAAGGCCTCGATCAAGCCGTGCAAGGCCGCGATCAAGGATGCCGGCCTGTCGGAGAGCGACATCGACGATGTCGTGATGGTCGGCGGCATGACGCGGATGCCGAAGGTTCAGGAGGAGGTCTCCAAGTTCTTCGGCAAGGAGCCGCACAAGGGCGTCAACCCCG
>CAZMBT010000278.1:0-3170 GCA_964564395.1 uncultured Alkalilacustris sp. | reverse complement strand
CCGAAATTCTTGATCTGCTCCTTGAGGATCGCGGAGATCTCAGCAGCTTGGATACCCATTTATCCGACCTCTTTCATTGCATTCTTGAGGGCCGCGAGCCGGGAGCGGATCGACGTGTCGATCATCTTCGAGCCCACCTTGACGACCAGCCCGCCGATGAGCGCGTCATCCACGGTCTGGTTCAGTTTCACATCCTTGCCGATCCGCGCCGACAGGACCTTGGAGAGTTTTTCCGACTGCGCCTTCGTCAGCTTCTTGGCCGAGACAACATCGGCGGAAACCTCGCCGCGCGCCTGCGCGATCAGGGCGCGCAGCTGGGTCAGCAACTGCGGCAGCACGAACAGCCGGCGCTTGTTCGCCATGAGACCCAGCGCCCCGGCAACCGGCGCCGAAAGCTCGAGCCTGGGCGCGAGCGCCGCCATTGCGCGCGCCTGATCCGAGCGCCGGTAGATCGGCGATGCGATCAGCGCCTGCAGGTCGGCACTGGCCGCCAGCGCGGCCTCGAGCGCGTCGACATCCTTTTCGAGCCGGTCCAGCGCGTCGGACTCGCGCGAAAGCTCAAACACCGCCGTGGCATAGCGTTTCGCAATGCCGGTTGAGATCGAAGCTGGTTCGGACACGTCCACCCTTTCGATATGTGTTTCACCCGCATATTCCCGACGGCGCGGGGCCGTGAGGCGCATGCATGCTTGCAGGCACCTGAAATCCGGCGCGGGTTTAGCAGAGCCTTACCCCCCCCGCAACCGCCTAGGCGCGTCCGGCGTCGTACCGCGCTGCTGTTGCGAAATCCCCGCACCGCGCAGCGCCTTTGCAGCCCCGTCGTCACGCAGCCGCACCCGGGCACCGGCGGGTTTGGCGCCGGGACGCGACACCCCTTCCAGAACCCGCAGGGGCTGGCGTACGGCCTCGCTCAGCCCGTTGGGCGTGCGCCCCTGTTGGGCATGAACCGCCTCGACCAGAAGCGCCCCCCCGGCATGATAGCGCGACAGCCGCCGCCCGATCCGCTCGAACGACGGCGCGAGGCGCAACCAGAAGCGGCGCGACGAGGGCGGAAAGAACAGCGCCGCGAAATGGCGCTCCGGCATCAGCCCGTGTCGGTTGAGCAGCCCCTCGATCTGCGAAAGCGAGAATGGCCGGCCGAGGCCGAAGGGTGTGGCATCGCGCCGCGCCCAGAGCCCGCGCCGATTGGGCACGATGAACACCGCCCGCCCTCCGGGCGCCAGCAGCCGCGCGCATTCCTCCAGCACGGCATCGGGCCGCTCGGACGTCTCGAGCCCGTGCAGCAACACCAGCTTGTCGGCCAACCCGTCAGGCAGCGGCCATCGCGTTTCGGGAGACAGGACGCTGACATTCGCCTGACGGCTGGGCCAGTGCATGACACCCTGCGGCGCAGGCATGAGCGCGATCACCCGGCGCGACGCATCGAGATACGGCTGCAGCAGTGGCACCGCATAGCCGAATCCCACCACCGTCTGCCGTTGCGCATGCGGCCAGATATGCGCAAGCTGCGCCCCCAGCGCCTCGCGCGCCGCAGCGCCCAGCCCGGTCCGGTCGTAGAAGTCCTGCAATTCGCGTATATCGTGATGCATTGCACCGGTCCGCTTCTGCCCTGCGGCGCCAGCATAACTGCCGAAACGGCGAAAGCCATTCCCTGCAAACATGATTTCCGACATGGCAATGGCGGGTGCCGCCACCCTGGATGCCGACGATCGCGCCCGGACGGCGCTGCCCGCCCGCGCCTACCGGCCAGCGGTGGCGGCAAAGCCGTGTCGCCTTGTCAGGCGTGGTGGAATCCGCTTAGAGTCGATGGCGTGGCTGCGAGAAGGATGGACCATGCCCCTGGAAGTCGTCACGATCCCCTGCCTGAAGGACAACTACGCCTTTCTGGTGCACGATCCTGACACCGACGAGACCGCGCTCATCGACGCCCCCGAGGCCGCGCCCATCGAAGCCGAGCTGAAAAGGCGCGGCTGGACGCTCGATGACATTTTCCTCACCCATCACCATGACGATCACATCGCCGGGGTCGAGACGTTGCGCGACGCCTATTCGGCGCGTGTGACGGGGGCTGCGGCTGACGCGCATCGCCTGCCCCCGCTCGACCGGGAGGTCGCCGACGGCGACAGCGTCACCATCGGGGCCGAGGCCGGCGATGTCATCGATGTGTCCGGGCACAGTGTCGGGCATCTGGCCTTTCATTTCCCGGCCTCGGCTGTGGCGTTCACCGGCGACAGTCTGATGGCGCTGGGATGTGGCCGTGTGTTCGAGGGCACCCCGCCCATGATGTGGGAAAGCCTGAGCAAACTCGCCGCGCTGCCGCCCGACACGTCGATCTGCTCCGGGCACGAATACACTGCGACCAACGCCGCCTTCGCCGTCACGATCGAGCCGGACAATGCCGCCCTGGTGGCGCGCAAGGCACAGGTCGACATGGCGCGCAGCAAGGGGCAGCCAACGGTGCCCAGCTCCCTCGCGACCGAGCTGGCCACCAATCCGTTTCTGCGCGCAGGGACTCAGGAAGTGAAATCCGCGTTGTCCATGGAGGACGCCAGCGATGCCGAGGTCTTCGCCGAGATCCGCCGAAGGAAGGACAGTTTCTGATCGGTGCCGGGCGCGGCTGGTCAAACCTCGGGCGCGCACAGCCGATCACGCGATGTGATGAAAAAAATACTTGAAGGATGGCTCGGAACACCGAACTTTAAGTGAGCAGGCCCATGGTCGCGGGGGCGTCCCCCGGTACCGACCCCAGGAGAAGGAGCGCCGCACGTGCCCTCGTTTTCGAACACGCTAGAACAAGCCATCCACGGCGCGCTCGCGCTCGCCAATGCGCGCCGCCATGAACTGGCCACGCTGGAGCATCTTCTGCTCTCGCTGATCGACGAACCGGACGCGTCGAAGGTCATGCGCGCCTGCTCGGTCGAGCTCGACGCGCTGCGCAAGACCCTGGTGGAATTCATTGACGACGACCTCGCGACCCTGGTGACGGATGTCGAGGGGTCCGAGGCGGTGCCGACCGCCGCCTTCCAGCGCGTCATCCAGCGCGCCGCGATCCATGTGCAGAGCTCGGGCCGCTCGGAGGTGACAGGCGCGAATGTGCTCGTCGCCATCTTCGCCGAGCGCGAGTCGAACGCCGCCTATTTCCTGCAGGAGCAGGACATGACGCGCTACGA
>CAZMBT010000277.1:0-3183 GCA_964564395.1 uncultured Alkalilacustris sp. | reverse complement strand
AGTACAAGCGCATGAAGTATCGCGGCGTCGTGTGCGAGAAATGCGGCGTCGAGGTCACGCTGCAGAAGGTCCGGCGCGAGCGCATGGGCCATATCGAACTGGCCGCGCCGGTCGCGCATATCTGGTTCCTCAAGTCGCTGCCCAGCCGCATCGGCCTGATGGTCGACATGACGCTGCGCGACCTTGAGCAGGTGCTGTATTTCGAGAAGTACGTCGTCGTCGAGCCGGGGCTGACCGATCTGACCTACGGCCAGTTGATGGGCGAGGAGGAATTTCTCGACGCGCAGGATCAGTACGGTTCGGATGCCTTCACCGCCAATATCGGCGCCGAGGCGATCCGCGACATGCTTGCGGCGATCGACCTGGAATCCGAGGCCGAACGGCTGCGCGAGGACCTCAAGGAAGCCACCGGGGAACTCAAGCCCAAGAAGATCATCAAGCGGCTGAAGGTCGTCGAGAGCTTCCTCGAATCCGGTAATCGTCCAGAATGGATGATCATGACTGTGCTGCCGGTGATCCCGCCGGAGCTGCGGCCGCTCGTGCCGCTCGATGGCGGCCGCTTCGCGACATCGGATCTCAACGACCTGTATCGCCGCGTCATCAACCGCAACAATCGCCTCAAGCGGCTGATCGAGCTGCGCGCGCCGGACATCATCGTGCGCAACGAAAAGCGCATGCTGCAGGAATCGGTGGACGCGCTGTTCGACAATGGCCGCCGCGGCCGGGTGATCACCGGCAACAACAAGCGTCCGCTCAAGTCGCTGTCGGACATGCTCAAGGGCAAGCAGGGCCGCTTCCGGCAGAACCTGCTCGGCAAGCGGGTGGACTTCTCCGGCCGCTCGGTGATCGTCACGGGCCCCGAGCTCAAGCTGCACCAGTGCGGCATCCCCAAGAAGATGGCGCTCGAGCTGTTCAAGCCGTTCATCTATTCGCGGCTCGAGGCGAAGGGGCTGTCGAGCACCGTCAAGCAGGCCAAGAAGCTCGTCGAGAAGGAGCGCCCGGAGGTCTGGGACATTCTCGACGAGGTGATCCGCGAGCATCCCGTATTGCTGAACCGGGCGCCGACGCTGCACAGGCTGGGTATCCAGGCCTTCGAGCCCGTGTTGATCGAGGGCAAGGCGATCCAGCTGCACCCGCTGGTCTGCGCCGCGTTCAACGCCGATTTCGACGGCGATCAGATGGCGGTGCATGTCCCGCTGAGCCTTGAGGCGCAGCTCGAGGCGCGCGTGCTGATGATGAGCACGAACAACGTGCTGTCGCCCGCCAATGGCGCGCCGATCATCGTGCCGTCGCAGGACATGGTTCTGGGTCTGTATTACGCCTCGATGATGCGTGAGGGGCTGCCCGGCGAGGGTATGGCCTTCTCCTCGGTGGAGGAGGTCGAGCATGCGCTCGCGGCCGAACATGTGCATCTGCACTCGAAGATCCAGGCGCGCGTGAAGCAGATCGATGAGGAAGGCAACGAGGTCTACAAGCGCTATGAGACCACGCCGGGCCGGTTGCGGTTGGGCGCTTTGCTGCCGCTCAACGCGAAGGCACCCTTCGATCTGGTTAACCGCCTGCTGCGCAAGAAGGACGCGCAGGAAGTCATCGATACGGTCTACCGTCACTGCGGGCAGAAGGAGTCCGTGGTCTTTTGCGACCAGATCATGGCGATCGGGTTCCGCGAAGCGTTCCGCGCCGGCATTTCCTTCGGCAAGGACGACATGCTGATCCCCGAGGAAAAGTGGAAGATCGTCGGCGAGACGCGCGACAGCGTGAAGGAGTTCGAACAGCAATACATGGACGGGCTGATCACCCAGGGCGAGAAGTACAACAAGGTGATCGATGCCTGGTCGCGCTGCTCGGACGGCGTCGCCTCGGCGATGATGGAAGACATCTCGGCGGTGCGTTACGATGACGCGGGCCGTGAGCAGGAGCCGAACTCGGTCTACATGATGAGCCATTCGGGCGCGCGCGGCTCGCCTGCGCAGATGAAGCAGCTCGGCGGGATGCGCGGGCTGATGGCCAAGCCCTCGGGCGAGATCATCGAGACCCCGATCATCTCGAACTTCAAGGAAGGCCTGACCGTTCTTGAATACTTCAACTCCACCCACGGTGCGCGCAAGGGCCTGGCCGATACGGCGCTCAAGACGGCGAATTCAGGGTATCTGACCCGCCGTCTGGTCGATGTGTCCCAGGACTGCATCGTGCGCATCGAGGATTGCGGCACCGATGAGTTCATCACCGCCGAGGCGGCCGTCAATGACGGCGAGATCGTGGCGCCCCTGTCCGAGCGCGCGCTCGGCCGGGTCATCGCGCAGGATGTGAAGCGCCCGGGAACGGACGAGGTGATCCTGCGCCGTGGTGAGCTGGTGGATGAACGGCGCGCCGACATGCTCGACGAACTCGATGTCACCAGCGTGAAGATCCGGTCGCCGCTGACCTGCGAAGCGGAAGAGGGCGTCTGCGCGGCCTGCTATGGCCGTGACCTCGCACGCGGGACCATGGTCAATGTCGGCGAGGCCGTCGGCATCATCGCGGCACAGTCGATCGGTGAGCCGGGCACCCAGTTGACGATGCGGACCTTCCATATTGGCGGGATCGCGCAGGGGGGACAGCAGTCCTTCCTTGAGGCCGGCCATGCCGGGCGCATCGAGCTGCGCAACCCGAACATTCTGGAGAATGCCGCGGGCGAGCGGATCGTCATGGGCCGCAACATGCAGATCGCCATCGTCGACGAGAATGGCGTCGAGCGTTCGTCGAACAAGGTGACTTACGGCACCAAGCTGTTCGTGAAGGATGGTGACGAGGTCGCGCGCGGCGACAAGATGATCGAATGGGACCCCTATACCCTGCCGATCATCGCCGAAGCGCCGGGCGTCGCGCGCCACGTCGATCTGATCTCGGGCCTGTCCGTGCGCGAGGAGACCGACGACGCGACCGGCATGACGCAGCGGATCGTGTCGGACTGGCGTGCCGTGCCCAAGGGCAGCGCGCTCAAGCCGGAGATCATCATCATGGATCCGGAAACCGGAGATCCGATGCGCACGCCGCAAGGCAACCCGGTGACCTATCCCATGTCGGTGGATGCGGTTCTGTCGGTCGAGGACGGTGAAGCGGTGCGGGCGGGTGACGTCGTTGCCCGAATCCCGCGCGAGGGCGCACGCACCAAGGACATCACCGGTGGTCTGCCGCGGGTGG
>CAZMBT010000276.1:0-3186 GCA_964564395.1 uncultured Alkalilacustris sp. | reverse complement strand
CGCTGCGCGGCGATCGCGGCGTGACCTATTCGGCCACCCCGACCGAGGGCACGACGATCACCGAAGGCGCGTGGTGGCCCGAGGATTACGACGGCCCGCCGCTGGTCAGCTTTGCCGCCGAGCCGGGCGCCGCGCTGGGGCTGGAGCTGGGCGACACCATCACCGTCAACATTCTGGGGCGTGACATCACCGCCGAGATCGCCAGTTTCCGCGAGGTCGACTTCTCGACCGGGGGGATCGGCTTCATCATGTCGATGACGCCGGGCGCGCTGGCCGGCGCGCCGCACAGCCATATCGCCACGCTGCATGTCGAGCGCGAGGCCGAGGGGCAGCTGCTGCGCGATCTCGCGACGCGCTATCCCAACATCACGGCGGTGAGCGTGCGCGAGGCCATCGACCAGGTCAGCGGGATCCTGTCGGGCATCGCCGCGGCGATTTCCTATGCCGCGCTGGCCACGCTGGTCACGGGCTTTGTCGTGCTGATCGGCGCGGCGGCGGCGGGCGAGCGCGCGCGCGTCTTCGAGTCGGCCGTGCTCAAGGCGCTGGGAGCGTCGCGTGGGCAGATCCTCACCAGCTTTGCGCTGCGATCGGCGGTGCTGGGTGCCGCGGCGGGGGCGGTCGCGATCATTGCGGGCGGGATTGCCGGCTGGGGGGTGATGCATTTCGTCATGGACACCTCTTTCCGCTTTGAATGGGTGTCGGCGCTGGGCATCGTCGCCGGCGGGGTCGCGGCGACGCTGCTGGCCGGGCTCGCCTTTGCGCTGCGCCCGCTCTCGGCGCGCCCGGCGCGCGTGCTGCGGGCGCATGAATAGCGCTGCGGACTTTCAACTCCGGCAGCCGCCGGGTAAGGGACCGCATGGCCATCACCCTGACATCGCTCGACCCGGGCGCATTCGACGCCTTTGACGAGGTGATCGACGCGCGCGCGCCGGCGGAGTATGCCGAGGACCATATCCCCGGCGCGGTCAATCTGCCCGTTCTCGACGACGCCGAGCGCGCGCGCGTCGGCACGATCTACACGCAGCAAAGCCCCTTCGAGGCACGGCGCATCGGCGCCGCGCTGGTCGCGCGCAACGTCGCGCGCCATCTGGAGCGGCATTTCGCTGCCCGCGGCCGCGACTATCGCCCGCTGGTCTATTGCTGGCGCGGCGGTCAGCGCTCGGGCGCCTTCGCGACGATCCTGGGGCAGGTCGGCTGGCGGCCCGAGACGCTGGAGGGCGGGTATCGCAGCTGGCGCCGCCTGGTGAAGCACGCCCTCTACGACCGGCCGATGCCGGCGCCGGTGGTGGTGCTCGACGGCGATACCGGCACCGCCAAGACCGGGCTTCTGGCGCGCATGGCCGCGCGCGGCGTGCAGGTGATCGATCTGGAGGCGCTGGCGGGTCACCGCGGATCGCTGTTCGGGACGCTGCCCGGTGGCCAACCCGCACAGAAGGGCTTCGAGACCGCGCTGGCGCGGCGCCTCGCGGGGCTCGACCCGGCGCAGCCGGTGGTTGTGGAGGCCGAGTCGAGCCGGATCGGCGCGCTGAACCTGCCGCCTGCGCTCTGGCGCGCGATGCGGGATGCGCCACGGCTGACGGTCACCGCACCGCTGAATGCGCGGGCGCGGTATCTGGTGCGCGCCTATCCCGAGCTGGTGGCGGACCGGGCCATGCTGCGTCAGCGGCTGGACCGGCTGCGCCCCTTTCATGCGCGCGTGCGGATCGAACATTGGCAGGCGCTGGCGGAGGACGGCGCGATGGAGGCGCTGGCGCGCGAACTGATGCTGCATCACTACGACCCGCGCTATGCGCGCGCACGATCGGCGGCGGGCGAGTTGCTGCGGCTGGACCTGCCCTCGCTCGAGCCGGATGCGCTGGAAGACGCCGCCGCGCGGCTGGCCCGCCATGTCTCGGCGGGGCCTGCGGACCGAAGCGGTGCGGGCACCCGAAGCAATGACCGCGCGTGACCTGGCGGCGCGGCGCTGCGCGCCGCAAGACGGTCCTGCGCCGCTGACGCGGCGGCCGCGCGTTGCGGCTCAGCGCAGCGTCAGATAAGGCGCGCCGGGTGTGATCTCGCCGATGATCGCGGCCTCGCCCAGGCCCGTCGCGCGCAGATCGGCGCAGAGCCGCCCCGCCGTGTCACGGGGCACGCAGGCCAGCAATCCCCCGGCGGTCTGCGGGTCGAAAAGCAGCTCGGTCCAAGGGGTGTCGGGCGGTGGGGTCATGCGGGCGGCGACCGCTGCGCGATTGGCCGGGGCGATGCTGGAGACATGCCCGTCCGCCGCGCGCGCGGCGGCGCCCGGCAGCGTGGGGATATCGGCAAGGTTGAGCTGCGCCGCGCAGTCCGACGCGTCGAGGATCTCCATGAGATGCCCGGCAAGGCCGAAGCCGGTCACATCCGTCATCGCCCCGGCCTGCGGGGCGAGCAGCGCCGCGGCCGCGCCCTGCGCCGTTGCCATGCTGTCCCACAGCCGCGCGATTTCGGCGGCGCGGGCGGCCTGCGCCATTTCTGCGACCAGCAGAACCCCCGTGCCCAGCGGTTTGGTCAGGATCAGCGCGTCACCGGGGCGGGCGCCGGACTTGGTGACCGGCGGCTGCGCGGTCAGCCCGGTGACGGCGAAGCCCAGCGTGAACTCGGCGCCCATCGCGCTGTGGCCGCCGACGATGTCGGCGCCGGCGGCGCGCAGGACCGCGCCCGCGCCGTCCATGATCTCGGACAGGGTGCGGCGCTGCAGCGCCGGCGACATGCGCGGCAGGATCACCGTGGCCAGCGCGCTTTGCGGCGCGGCGCCCATCGCCCAGATATCGCCCAGCGCATGCACCGCCGCGATGCGCGCCATGAGCCAGGGATCGGCCGTGACGGCGCGCAGGTGGTCCGTCGTCAGGACCTGATAGCCCGCGCCGTGGCGCAGCACGGCGGCATCGTCGCCGGGCCCGGCGATCAGATCGGGATTGAGCGGCGCCGGCATCTGCGCGAGCGCGGCGCGCAGCGCATCGCCGCCGATCTTGGCGCCGCAGCCGGTGCAGAGCGGCTTGCCCTGCGCGAGGTCCTGCGCCGCGCCCTCGGCCATCCGGCGCGGCAGCGCCGGGGCGGGCATGGCGGGCAGGTCGCGCAGCCCCGTCATGAAGCGGCTGTCGATGCGGTCCTTGAGCCGCCAGAGCCAGCGCCCCTGCAGGCGCAGCCCCCATTTGTCGGCCACGGCGC
>CAZMBT010000275.1:0-3187 GCA_964564395.1 uncultured Alkalilacustris sp. | reverse complement strand
GGTGGTCTCGTCCTTGGTGATCTCGACCTTCTTGGCCTTGCCGAGCATGTCCATGCCGACATTCTCGAGCTTCATGCCGAGATCCTCGCTGATCACCTGACCGCCGGTCAGCACCGCGATGTCCTGCAGCATGGCCTTGCGGCGATCACCGAAGCCCGGTGCCTTGACGGCCGCGATCTTCAGGCCGCCGCGCAGCTTGTTGACCACCAGCGTGGCCAGCGCCTCGCCTTCCACATCCTCGGCGATGATCAGCAGCGGCTTTTGCGACTGGATGACCTGCTCGAGCAGCGGCACCATCGGCTGCAGCGAGCTCAGCTTCTTCTCGTGCAGCAGGATGAGGCAGTCATCAAGCTCGGCGACCATCTTGTCCGAGTTGGTGACGAAATACGGCGACAGGTAACCGCGGTCGAACTGCATGCCCTCGACCACTTCGGTCTCGGTCTCGAGTCCGCGGTTTTCCTCGACGGTGATGACGCCCTCATTGCCGACCTTCTGCATCGCGTCGGCGATCTGGCGGCCGATCTCGGCTTCGCCATTGGCGGAGATGGTGCCGACCTGGGCGACCTCGTCGGAGCCCGAAACCGGGCGCGCGGCCTTCTTGATGGCCTCGACGGCCTTCTCGACGGCCTGATCGATGCCGCGCTTGAGGTCCATCGGGTTCATGCCCGCGGCCACGCCCTTGGCGCCTTCCTTGACGATCGCCTGGGCGAGCACGGTGGCGGTGGTGGTGCCGTCGCCGGCCTCGTCATTGGTGCGGTTGGCCACTTCCTTGACCATCTGCGCGCCCATGTTCTCGAACTTGTCCTCGAGCTCGATCTCCTTGGCGACGGTGACGCCGTCCTTGGTGATGCGCGGCGAGCCGAAGCTCTTGTCGAGGACCACGTTGCGGCCCTTCGGGCCCAGCGTGACCTTCACGGCATTGGCGAGGGTGTTGACGCCGCGGATCATGCGATCGCGGGCATCGGTATCGAACTTGACGTCCTTGGCAGCCATTTCGCTTGCTCCTGGTTGTCTGGTTGAATCTTGTCGAAGGCGCGATCTCAGCCGGTGATGCCGAGAATGTCGCTTTCCTTCATGATCAGGTATTCTTCGCCGTCGAGGGTGACCTCGGTGCCCGACCACTTGCCGAACAGCACCTTGTCGCCTTCCTTGACGGACATCGCGATCAGCTCGCCCGAATCCTTGCGCGCACCTTCGCCGGTGGCGATGACTTCGCCTTCCTGCGGCTTTTCCTTGGCGGTTTCGGGGATGATCAGACCACCCTTGGTGGTGTCGTCGCTCTCGACGCGACGGACGAGCACGCGATCGTGCAGCGGTTTGAATGCCATCTGAGAACGCTCCCTAGGTTCCAGGTTTGGATTGATTAGCACTCACACGGGGTGAGTGCCAACGACGCTGATCTATGTGGGCGCGGCGCCGCTGTCAACGGGGACGCGCGGCAAAAATGTCCCTCCTCACGGATGGCCGAATCCGGTTTCCCCGTCAGCGCGACTCGCGCTAGGCTGAATCCGAACTTCCATGGAGCAAGAGAATGCGCTGTGTCTTCGTCCAGTTCCGCTGCATCCCCGGCAAAACCTATGAGGTCGCCGATGCGATCTACGAGCGCGAGGTCGTGTCCGAGCTGTACTCGACATCGGGGGAGTTTGACCTGATCGCCAAGGTCTATATCCCGCGCGACGAAGATGTCGGCCACTACCTGAATGCACGGCTGTTCGACATTCCGGGTATCAGCCGCACCCTGACGACGATGACCTTCCGGGCCTTCTGAGGTGGCGCGCAGCATCGTCATCACCGGCGCCAGCAGCGGAATCGGCGCCGCCTGCGCGCGCCGCTTCATCAGCAATGGCTGGCAGGTGGCACTGCTCGCGCGAAGCGGCGACAGGCTTGCGCGGATCGCACAGGACCACCCCGACGCCGTGCCTTTGCAATGCGATGTCACCCGCGAGGACGACGTAGAGCAGGCGTTCGAGACGGCGCGCCAGCGCCTCGGGCGGATTGACGTGCTGTTCAACAATGCCGGCTGGATGCCGCAAGCCGCGCTGATCGACGAGATCACGCTCGACGACTGGCAGGCCGCGCTGGCGGTCAACCTGACAGGGATGTTCCTGTGTGCGCGCGCAGCCTTCGGGGCGATGCGGACCCAGACCCCGCAAGGCGGACGGATCATCAACAACGGATCGGTGTCGGCGCAGGCACCGCGACCGGGTTCGCTGCTCTACAGCACCACCAAGCACGCCGTCACCGGGTTGACGCGCACGCTCGCCCTCGATGGGCGGGCCTTCGATATCGGCTGCGGGCAGATCGATATCGGCAACGCCCGCACCGAACTGACCGACGGGATCGGCGCCGGCGCCCTGCAGCCCGACGGATCACGGCGCGCCGAACCGATGATGGACCTTGACGATGTGGTGGAGGCTGTCCGCTACATGGCCGGGCTGCCACTGTCGGCGAATGTGCTCAACATGACGGTCATGGCCACCGCCGCGCCACTGGTCGGGCGCGGCTGAGCCGCCGGCGCCGAACCGCATGCGTCAGTGCAAGGTGAAGCTGGCGGTCACATTGCGCCATTCCCCCGACGCGATCCGCTTTCGATGCGTGAAGCGCACCGAGTGCAGCGGCCCCTCGATACTGTCCTGCCAGAACTCGATGAACTCGAACAGGCGCGGGTAGTCCGGCGCCAGATCGTACTCCTGCCAGATGAAGGTGTTCAGCACGCTTCGATAATCCGGCATGCGGTAGGTCAGTTCGGCGGTTGTGAGGCCGTACCCCTTCAGCATCAGTTCGACTTCCGTTTTCTCCATCGTGGTCCCCTTGCTGACACAGCACCCGCAAGTCTTCGCTATCCTGTGTTGATTTTCAATGAAAACAGTGTGTTATCACTCTGCCGGGGTGGCTGCTCGATTCCGGCGGGAGGCGCCATTGCAGGCCGGTCGCGGCTTCGGCTATAGTGCGCGCAATCCGCTGACGCGGTGCTCAAACCAAGGCGAGATCAACGTGAACGACACGCCCGAACCCCCGGAAAACTCTGAAGAAACGCCCCGCGGACCGGCCGCGCCGACGATCTCGATCACGGAAGAGATGCGGTCCTCCTATCTGGATTACGCGATGAGCGTGATCGTCAGCCGGGCCATTCCCGATCTGCGCGACGGGCTCAAGCCGGTGCATCGGCGCATCCTGTTCTCGATGC
>CAZMBT010000274.1:0-3214 GCA_964564395.1 uncultured Alkalilacustris sp. | reverse complement strand
ACCAATGCGGGGCTGCACCTTCCCGCCATCGCCCACGAGGCCGGGATCGAGTTCGATCTGCTCGATGTGTGCGAGATCTTCCACGACACGCCCTATTTCGTGAACCTCAAGCCCGGCGGAGAGTATGTCGCCAAGGACCTTTACGAGGCCGGCGGCGTCCCCGTGGTCATGAAGGAGCTGCGCCGCGCCGGGCTGATACATGAGGATTGCCTGACGGTGACGGGCCGCTCCATCGGCGAGGAGATCGACCGCGTCGAGCGCGAGGCCGATGGACGCGTGATCCATCCCGTCGATGCGCCGATCACGAAGACCGGCGGTGTCGTGGGGCTTCAGGGCAACCTCGCCCCCGACGGCGCCATCGTGAAGGTTGCGGGGATCGCCGCGCAAGACCAGGTGTTTTCCGGCCCGGCCCGCGTCTTCGAGTCCGAGGAGGAGGCCTTCGCCGCCGTCAAGGCGCGCGAATACGCCGATGGCGAGGTGATCGTGATCCGCAACGAGGGGCCCTCGGGTGGGCCCGGCATGCGCGAGATGCTCGCCACCACGGCCGCGATTTCGGGGCAAGGGCGGGGCAAGAAGGTCGCACTGATCACCGACGGACGCTTTTCGGGTGCCACGCGCGGGTTCTGCGTCGGGCATGTCGGCCCCGAGGCCGCGCATGGCGGGCCCATCGCATTCGTGCAGAACGGCGACATGATCACGATCGACGCGGTCAATGGCGCGCTTTCGGTCGATCTGTCCGATGACGAGCTTGCGCGTCGTCGCGAGGCCTGGCCCGGTCCGCGTGAAACTGCCTACGGGTCGGGCGCGCTGTGGAAATACGCGCAACAGGTCGGCTCCACCCGCAAGGGTGCCGTTACCCATCCCGGAGCCGCAGGCGAGCGCCATGTCTACATGGATCTTTGACCGCCGCGTCCTCGCGCTGGCGCTGGTGCTGGCGATATCCGGTTGCGCCGCGCTGCCCGGCGGCTCGGGGGCGCCGACGTCGCTGGCCGTCGCCGATGGCGCGGTCACGGTCAGCGGGCCGCGCGGATACTGCATCGACACGCAAACGCAGCGTGACAGCGCCTCGGGGTCCGTGGTGCTTCTCGGAAGCTGCGCGGCGCTGCAGCAATCCGCCGACGCCCCCCGCCCGGATCGGGATGCCGTGCTCAGCGCCACTGTCGCGGCGTCGCCGGGGGCCTCGCCGCTTGCCGCGATGGACGATCTGACGGAATTCTTCCGGGGTGAAGCCGGGCGCGCCATGCTCAGCCGGAGCGGCGATGCCGACACGGTCGAGCTTGTGGACGCGTATAGCCGCGAGGGTGTGCTGTTCCTGCATCTGCGCGATTCCAGCGCTTTCGAAGGCCCGCGCGTCGCGCCACAATACTGGCGTGCTCTCACGGAGGTGCGCGGACACCTCGTGACGCTGTCCGTGCTGTCGCCGGCCGACAGCACGCTGAGCCCGCAGGGCGGGCTTTCCACGCTCGAGGCCTTCGTGCGGGAGATGAAGCGCGCCAATCCGGCGCCAGCCGGAACCGGGTGAAACGGCGCGCGCCCCTGGCGGCGCAGGACAGGAACGAGGACGGCAATGTTCAACGCGCTGGACCGCTTGATGCTTCGCCGGCTTGCCCGCGCGGCAGACCGGGCGCAGGGCGTGGTCGACCGGCAGCCAGCCCCGGCGCTCAGGGCGCTGCACAAGGATCTGCGCCGAACCGGCGAACAGCTCGACCAGCTCGACCGTAGCACGACACGCGCGCTCGATCGGCTTCAGGCACCGCTGCCCCGGCCTGATGCACATTCGGACTGGATCTGGCGCCACGACATCTGGCACGCCGCCTTGCCGGACCGGATCGGCGGGGCCAGCGGCGTCGAGATCGCGGACGGGATCAAGCTTTTCCACGACTGCCCGATGCAGGAAGTGATGCTGCGCCAATGCCGTGCCACCGCGCAGCCCCCCGCCCCGCCCTACGCGCTGGCGCTGGAGGTTTACGGCTTCGCCGGCAGCTTCCTGTCGCTTGCCGTGGACCTGCCCGAGACCGCGGCGCAGCGTCTGCGTCTGCGCCATGTCATCGGCGCGCGCATGACGCTGACGCTGGAACGGCCGGTGGAGGTGTTCGCGCGGCTCAACATCCGCCATGGCCCCAACACCGAGCATGCCGTGCGCGAGATTTCACATCAAGGCGGCGGGCGCCACAACGCCGATATCGGATTCGATCTCGCCTATACATCGATGAACGAAAAACGCGTCGAAGCGCTCTGGCTCGATCTCATCTTCGAGGCGCCGGCGATGAACCGGATCGTGATCGAGGATCTGACACTCTACCGGCACCTGCGCGCGGATATCTGAAGGAGTCGCCCTCATGTCGCAGATCAGCGTCACGGCAGGCACGATCACCGGCGGCATCTGGTCGGGGTTGGTCCAGCATGCGGACGCGACCGCGCGCCCCGATATCGAGGTGGTGCACCCCGAAAGGCCGATCGCTCAGGCCACGCTGCACCCGGTCGCGGACGCTCCGGGAACCTGGCGGCTCGAAGTGCCGATCCCCGTCGATCTGCTCAATGACGGGGTGCAGACCTTCATCATCCGGCAACGAGCGGACGAAACGCAGCTCGGCAGTTTCACAGTGATCTCGGGCACCGCGCTCGACGCGGATATCCGCGCCGAAATCGGCGCTCTGCGGGCCGAGCTCGACCTGCTCAAGCAGGTGGTGCGCCGCCTCGGCCGCCAGGACCCCGAATAGGCGACATCGTCGGTGCCGGCGGCGCCCGCATCCGGGCGGGTGACGCGGCGTTGCCGGTGACATCACCGCCTTGCCCTGTCAGCATGCTTCCCATCATGAGGAGCCGAGAATGACCCGCTACCCGAACCTGTTCACCCCGATCGAGCTGGGCGCCATGACGCTGCCGAACCGGATATTGATGGGGTCCATGCATACCGGGCTGGAGGAAACGGGAGACTGGGACCGCGCCGCCGCCTATTACGCCGAGCGCGCCGAGGGCGGCGTTGCGCTGATGGTGACCGGCGGCATGGCGCCGAACCGCGAAGGCGGCGTGTTTCCGGGGGCAGCCGGGCTTTTCACGGCGCAGGACATCGCCAACCATCGGCGTGTGACGGACCGCGTGCACGCCGCCGGCGGGCGCATCGCGATGCAGATCCTGCATGCCGGCCGCTACGCCTACGGCAAGGACTGTGTCGCGCCCTCGGCCATCAAGGCGCCCATCGCCCCTTTCATGC
>CAZMBT010000273.1:0-3239 GCA_964564395.1 uncultured Alkalilacustris sp. | reverse complement strand
CGGTCGGCGGCTGGGCCGATGCCTATTCCAACGCCGTTCCGCGCACGCTGGCGGGAATGCAGGCGCCGGTACGCGGGCTGGTCGGACCCTGGGCGCACAAGTATCCCAATGTCGCCTATCCCGAGCCGCGCATCGGCTTTTTGCAGGAATGCCGGCAATGGTTCGATCGCTGGCTGAAAGGGGTAGAGAACGGCGTCGAGAACACGCCCGACTACCGCTTCTTCATCATGGACTCGATGGAACCCTCGCGCCGTATCGATGTGCGCCCGGGCCGCTGGGCGGCCGAACCGCAATGGCCGTCGCCACGGCTGCAGACATGGCGGCTTGCCCTGTCGCGGGCGGGGCTGGGCGAGGCGCCCGGCGACGGCACCTTGCCGCTGCGCAGCCCGCAGACCCTGGGCGCGCGGGGGCAGCGCTTCTGTCCCGGTCTGCGCGACCTCTACGAGATGGCGGATGACCAGACCGAGGATGACGCCGCCGGGCTCAGCCTCGATACCGCGCCGCGTGGGGAGGACATCGACATCGTGGGCGCGGCCGAGTTGACGCTGCGGGCCACGCCCGACGCATCGACCGGGTTCGTGGTGGCGCGGCTGTGCGATCTGCGCCCCGACGGGACCAGCGCCTTCATCACCATGGGCGCGCTCAACCTGACGCATAGGGGCGGCCATGACCGGGTCGAGCCGATGACGCCGGGTCAGCCGGTCGAGGCCGTGCTGCGCTTCAATGATATCGCCTATCGGCTGCCGCGGGGGCACCGGCTGCGGCTGTCGCTGTCGACCAGTTACTGGCCGATGCTCTGGCCGTCGGCGGCACCGCTCTCGCTGGAGGTCGATGCCGCTGCGACGGCGCTTTCGGTGCCGCTGCGCCCCGCGCTGGAAGACGAGGAGGCACCGCGGTTCTCTGCGCCCGAGGATACCCGCGAGGGCGAGGCCGTCGCGCTGCGCCCCGAAGCGTCCGAGCGCATCGAGCAGACGCTTGCCGACGGCACGCGACGCCTGCGTATCGTCACCGACGGCGGGCGCGAGCGCCAGGCCTCGACCGGGATCGAGGCCGGCCGCCGTATCGACGAGCAGTGGGATATCCATCCGGATGACCCGCTCTCGGCGCGGATGGAGACCCGCTGGACCTACGAGATCGGGCGCGGCGACTGGCAGACGCGGACCGAGTCGCATACCGAAGTCACCTGCGACGCCACGCATTTCCATGTGCGTGCCTGGCTGCGCACCTTCGAGGGCGGCAGCCCCTTTGTGGAACGCAGCTGGAACTTTCGCGTGCCGCGCGACGGGATCTGACGGCGGGTGACGGGCGGGCGTGACATCGGGGCGACGCGTCCTGATGCTCGGCCCGCCCGGAACCCGGCGCAATATGACGCGATTGTCTGCGCCAACTGGCTTGCGCAAAGCGCCAGCACGGCTAGTGTGCGCGCATGATCGAGAACAATCTTGCGCGCAATCTCCGGATGCTGTGCGGCTATACCACGTCGATTTCGGATGCCTGTCGCGGCATGGGGATCAACCGCCAGCAGTTCACCAAGTACCTCAACGGCGCGTCGCGGCCGTCGCCGCGCAACATGCGCCGGATCTGCGACTATTTCGGCGTCGAGGAGGATGAGCTTCTCGTGCCGCATGGGCGCTTTGCCGAGATGGTCGCCCTGCGTCCGCGCGCGCGTCACCTCATCCGGGCGCTGGGGCCGGCGGCCGCGCATATCGACCGCATGTTCAATCAGTCATCGGAGAGCCTGAAACCCTATTGCGGCTATTATTACTATTACTACTACACACCCAGCCGTCCCGGCATGATCCGGCGATCATTGTTGCGGATCAGCGAATACAAGGGCGTTTTCTATACCCGCCTCAACGAGCGCATCCAGCCCGAGGAGAGCCCTCTGGGGCGGTCGCATTTCGTGCGCTATGTCGGTGCGGCGGTGATGCTGGACGGGCGCATTTTCATCATCGATCATAACGCGCGCGATCTGCGATCGCTGTCTCAGACGGTGCTGTTCACGACGCAGTCGGGGGAGGTCGAGGTGCTCACCGGCATGACATTGGGCGTACAGGGCCGGACCGCGCGCGCGCCATTCGCCGCACGGGTCTTTCTCGAGTATCTCGGGCCGCGGATCGATACGCTGGCGGCGTCGCGGCGCACCGGAATCTACATGGCCGAGGGGGCCGATCTGCCGCGTCATGTCGCGCGGATGCTGGCCTCAAGCGGGGCGGAACCGCAGATGTTGACTGCTCTGGAGCTGCCGGTGTGACGCGAATTGACGCGAGATGGGCGCAAAATACCTGCGCAAGGCTGCGGCCTGCGCAATTGTTCCGCAAAGCCCTGAACCGCACCCTCCGCACCAAAGCAGAACAATCGATCGGGAGAGAACCATGGAAGAACTTTCATTGAATCGCGCCTTTCCGGCGCTGAGCCGGCGGCAGCTTCTCGGCGGCGCGGCGGGGCTGTCGGCTGCCGCCATGTTCCCGGTGACGGCCTGGGCGCAGGAAGGCCGGCTCAATGTGCGCGTCTACACCGAGCCGGATGACTTCGACCCCGTCGACGCCTCGGGCTTCGGCGAGGCGATGCTTTACGGCTGCATCTATCGCAACCTGATCCAGTATGTGCCCGGCGACGAGTGGGATTACCGGCTCGATCTGGCCGAAAGCATCGAGCACACCAGCGACACCGCCATCGCCTTCACGCTGAAGGAAGGGCAGATGTGGTCGGACGGCTACGGCGAGATCACCGCCGAGGATGTCGCGTTCACCTTCGAGCGGATCCTCGATCCCGAGATGAATTCGCGCATCCTGCCCGATATCGGTCCGCTGAGCCGCGTCGAGGTTACAGGGCGCTATTCCGGGGTCTTCCATTTCGACGAGCCCTACGCGCCCTTCTGGACGATCGCGCTGCCCTATCTGGCGGGTACCATCATGTGCAAGGCGGCCATCGAGGAGGCCGGCGGCCGGATCACCACCGCCGTGCCACCGACCGTGTCGGGCCCCTACCGCGTGCGCGAACAGCGCCCGGGCGAGCGCTGGGTTCTGGAGCGCAACGCCGACTACACCGGTGACATGCCCGCCGAGTTCGAGCGTTGCGACATCGTCTATATCGGCGATGAGGCCGCGGCCGAGATCGCGCTTGAGGCCGGCGATCTGGACTTCACCGAGGTCAGCCCCGGATCGGTCGCACGTCTGCAGGACAACCCGCCGGCGAACACCGAGATGTCGATGCACCCGTCGCTGTTCTATGTCTGG
>CAZMBT010000272.1:0-3256 GCA_964564395.1 uncultured Alkalilacustris sp. | reverse complement strand
ATCTCGCACGCGGCGATATAGGGCGGGTTGGCCACGATCAGATCGAACACCCCCGTCACGTCGGCGCACCAGTCGCTGCGCAGGAATGCGGCGCGATCCGACACCCCCAACTCCCGCGCGTTGGCGCGCGCCACCGCAAGCGCGGCGTCGCAGATATCGACGCCGACACCGACCGCCCCCGGCATGTGCGTCAGCACCGAAAGCAGGATCGCCCCCGACCCGGTTCCCAGGTCCAGCACCCGGGCCGCGGGATGCCCCAGCGCCGCGTCGACCAGCGCTTCGGTTTCCGGGCGTGGATCGAGCACATCGGCTGTGACAATAAACCGCAGCCCGTAGAAGGCGCGCCAGCCCACGATCTGCGACACCGGCCGGCGGTCCAGGCGCGCGACGATGGCCGCCTCGAAGGCCGCCGCCGTCGCCGGGGCCAGCGGGTCGGGCAGATGCAGGGTCAGCCGGTCGGTCCCGATGCCGAGCGCATGCGCAAGCAGGCGCCGCGCATCGCGCCCCGGCTCCTGCACCCCGGCCGCGCGCAGGCGTGCGGCCGCCGTTGCAACGGCCTGCGCCCCCGTCATCATGTCTCCATCTCGGCCAGCTTGCGCGCCTGATCCTCGGCAATCAGCGCGTCGATGATCTCGTCGAGGTCTCCGGCCAACACCGCCTCCAGCCGATGCAGCGTCAGGTTGATGCGGTGGTCGCTCACGCGGCCTTGCGGGAAGTTGTAGGTACGGATGCGTTCCGAGCGGTCGCCGCTGCCGATCTGGCGCTTGCGGTCGGCGGCGCGGTCGGCATCGGCGCGCGCGCGCTCCATCTCGAACAGCTTGGCGCGCAGGACATCCATCGCGAGCCGCCGGTTCTGATGCTGCGACTTCTCGGAACTCGTGACGACGATACCCGTCGGCACATGGGTGATGCGCACAGCCGAGTCCGTGGTGTTCACATGCTGGCCACCGGCACCGGAGGCGCGCATCGTGTCGATGCGCAGGTCGCCCGGATCGATATCGACATCCACTTCAGCGGCCTCGGGCAGAACCGCGACTGTCGCGGCCGAGGTATGTATGCGACCGCCCGACTCGGTCACCGGCACCCTTTGCACGCGGTGCACACCGGATTCGTATTTCAGCCGCGCAAAGACGCCCTCGCCGCTGATACGCGCGGTTGCCTCCTTGACGCCGCCGATTTCCGTGGCGGTCATCGAGATGAGCTCCGCCCGCCAGCCGCGCCGCTCGGCGTAGCGCTGATACATGCGCAACAGATCCGCAGCGAACAACGCCGCCTCGTCGCCGCCCGTTCCGGGCCTGATCTCCACCAGCGCCGGGCGCGCATCGGCGGCATCGCGCGGCAGGAGCGCAAGCTGCAGCGTCCGGGTCCGCTCCTCCAGCCCGGCGCGCAGGCGCGACAGCTCCTCCTCCGCGAGGGGGCGCATCTCGGGGTCGTCGAGCAATGCCTGCGCGCCCGCGATTTCGTCGAGCAGGGCGCGGTAGGCCTCGATCTCGGCCACGACGGGTCGCAGCGCCGCATATTCGCGCCCGACCTCGGCCAGCTCCGCAGGCTCGGCCCCTTCGGCGAGCAGCGCCTCCAGATACTGGAAGCGCTGGATGATCTGATCAAGGCGGTCTTGCGGAAGCATTGCAGCCGTGTTGCCGAGGCGCGTGGCGGGGTCAAGAGGTGTCAGAGCTCGATCTCCCCGGGGCCGTCACCGGGAATCTCTTCGGGCAGGGTTTCCGGATCGGGCTCCGGGCGCAATGGCGTGCGTCGCCGCAAGATGATGTCGCCGTTGGGCAGCATTTCGGGCGGGTGATAGCCGCTCAGATCGCCGATCTGCTCACCGAGCTCGCGCAGCGGCTGTTCCAGCCCCCGCATGAGTTCGCGCAACAGGATCTGAGCGCCGCGTTCCATGAGGTCGAGACCTTCTCCCACGGAGTCGTCCCTCTCCTCGGCGGCCAGCGGCTGCGCCAAGAGCGTCAGGGCCAGGATACAGGCAGTCATCACACGCTTCATCCCGGTAATATAGGGATGGGCGATCGCCGCGCAAAGCGCGTTTGCGGCGGCATCGCCACCGGCACATTGCTGGCACCGCCGATCACGCGGCCCGGTCGCGCGCGATCTCTTCCCAGGCGCGGTTGACATCGCGCAGGCGATGCTCGGCCAGTTTGACCGCCTCGGCGGGGACGCCGCGCGCCACGAGGCGGTCGGGATGCGACTCGCGCACCTTCGCCCGCCATGCCGCGCGGATCTCGCTGAAGGGCGCATCGGGTGACACCTCGAGAACCTGATAGGGGTCAGCCGGGGTATCGGGGACGAAACGCGCCTTGAGACAGTTGAAGCAGCGCGCATCGATGCCGAAAATCTCAGCGACGCGTTCAAGAAACGCGGCCTCGTCAGGGTGATACGTGCCATCCGCCATGGCGATGTGAAACAAGCCCTCCATCAGATCGACCAGAACCGGATCCTGCGGCGGGAACATCGCCGCGATACGGCGCGCGTAGGAGTCGAAGCCCGCGATGTCCTGGCGCGCCAGATTGAAGACGCGCGCGGCGTTCGCCTCCTCGGAGGGAGGGATGGTGAAGACACGGCGAAATGCGGCGATCTCGTCGCGCTTCACGCGGCCATCGGCCTTCGCCATCTTGGCCGCCAACGCGATCACGGCAATGGTAAAGGCGACCGAACGCTCCGGCGGCGTGCGCAGGCGCTCGAACAGATCCGCAAGGCTGGCGCCGCGCCGCAGCCGCCTGAGGGCGTCGGATATCCGGGTCCAGACAGACATGGGCGCACAATAGCGCGCCCGGCAGTCATTGTCAGGGGATGTCGCCATCACGCCCGGCAACAACCTGCGCAGCGGGCGTGACCGGGCCCATGCCCGCGCGGCAGGCGCGTTCACTCAAGAACCCGTTGCCCGCCGGGGGTATCCAGATGCGCGCGCAGCGCCGGGGCCGCACCGCCGCGCAGCACGATACGGGTGTCGGAGACAATCGGCGTGAGCGCCGCGCGCAGCGCCTCGGCCCGCGGGTGCACGATTTCCAGCTGTCGCAGGCGGCAACCGGACTCGGGCAGTGTATCGCAGGGATGGGCGTCACCTTCCCACGAGATCAGGCCGGGAAAGCCTCCGTCAAACGGCAGCCGGCCATCCTCGGGCACCGAAATGCGCCAGCTCAATCCGCCGCGCGCCGCGTCGAGGATGCGCCCGGCCCCCGAGGGCGCCCGTGCCAGCGCCGCCGGCAGGCCGTCGCCCCGCGCCACCCAGTTCGTCAGCCGCGCC
>CAZMBT010000271.1:0-3265 GCA_964564395.1 uncultured Alkalilacustris sp. | reverse complement strand
ACGCATAGGCGCCGGTGTTGAACTGCCCCTCGAAGGTCATGCCCACGAGCCGGCCGCCAGCATCGGCGCCGACCCGCGCCCGGATACGGGCGGGGTGGCGCTTGGTGGTGGTCATCATCGATTCGGGGCGGGTATAGACCATGCCCGCCGGCTCCCCAGTGACCCAGGCGGCGAGCGCGATGAATGGCTGCAGCGACAGGTCGAGCTTGGACCCGAAACCGCCGCCGACGCCCGTGGGCACGATGCGCACATCCTCGGGCGCGAGCCCCATGATCGCGGCGAGGTCGTCGCGGTCCATATGCGGCGCCTGGGTGCAGGCATGCACCTCGATCCGCTCGCCCACGCGGCGCGCAAAGCCCGCCTCGGGCTCGATATAGGCGTGCTCGATGAAGCCCGTGGAGAAATCGCCTTCCACCACCGCCACCGCACCCCGGAGCGCGCCCTCGGCATCGCCCGTCGTCACCCGCCCCTCGATCAGCAGGTTGCCGGGACGGCCCGGATGCACCAAGGGCGCGTCGTCGGCCTGCGCGGCCGCGACATCCAGCAGCGGATCGAGCGGCTCCCATGTCACCGGGAAATCTTCGAGGTCGAGCGCGGCCACCGCCTCGCGCGGGCCCACCACCGCGGCGACCGCCTCACCGCGAAACCGCGCGACCCCTTCGGCAAAGACGGGCTGGTCGGCGAGATTCGGGATCACCCCGTGCAGGTTACGCCCCGGAATGTCGGCAGCCGTGAGCACGGCGCGGATCGCAGGATGCGCCGCGCGCCAGGCCGCGATGTCGCCGAAGGCAAACCGCGCATAGTGGTGCGGGCTGCGCACCGCACGCACCAGTAGCGTGCCCGCGGGCCAGCCATCCGCGCCGAAAGCCTCGGTGCCGCGCAGCTTGGGCACCCCGTCGAGCCGGTCGAGACGCGCGCCCACCGCGGCACCCGCCTCGGCGCGCACCGCCGCGACAGGCTCGCCAGCCACCGCAAGCACGGCATCGACGATCTTGGCATAGCCCGTGCAGCGGCACAGCACCCCCGCAAGCGCCTCCTCCACGGCGGCCCGGTCGGGCGCGGGATCGCGGCGCAGCAGCGCCTCGGCCGCCATCAGCATCCCCGGCGTGCAGATGCCGCATTGCGCCGCACCGGCCCGCAGGAAGGCCGCCTGCAGCCGCCCGATGCGCCCGTCCTTCGCAAGCCCCTCGACCGTCTCGACACGGCAGCCCTCCATGCGGCCGGCCGGCACCATGCAGGCACAAACCGACGCATCATCGACGAGCACCGTGCAGGCTCCGCAATCGCCGGCATCGCAGCCGACCTTGACCCCCTCAAGCCCCAGCTCCTCGCGCAGCACCGTGCTCAGCCGCGCGGAGGGCGCCGCCTCCAGCCCGCGCCAGGCGCCGTTGACGCGCATGCGAAACCGGCGCGTCTCAGCCCGCCCTGCACCCGGTGCTGCCTCGCCCTCACCCCGCATCACGGCCTCCTTCACATGCTTCGAGACAGCGCCGCAGCAGGACCGGCACCGCGTCACTGCGATAACGCGCCTGTGCGCGCACATCGTCGATCGGGGCGAGCCCGTCGGCATCCGCCGGGTGGAGCCGCTCGGCGAACTCGCCGGGCACGGCGCCCTTCAGCCGATCCTCAAGCCCGTGCAGCCGTCGCGCCACGGGCGAGCAGGCCCCGACCGCAGCGCCCGCCTGGGCAACGCGCCCGGCGGCGTCGGGGCGCACCATGACAGCGGCCATCGCGATCGAGATGACGAGATACTTGCGCCCACCCAGCTTCAGAAAATGCGACCGCGCCGCCGCGCCGTGATCGGGCACATGCAAAGCGGTGACCAGCTCGCCGGGCGACAGCGCGACCGTGCGCACCCCGGTGACGAACTGCGCCAGCGGAACCCGGCGGGTGCCCTCCGGTCCGGCCACCTCGACCTCGGCACCCAGCGCCATCAGCGCCACCGTGCCGTCGGCGGCCGGCGAGGCGTTCACGACATTGCCGGCAACCGTCGCGACGTTCTGGATCTGCACCGACCCCACCTCGCGCGCTGCGAGCCGCAAGGCATCGAAGAACGGCGGCAGATCCGCGGCGACGACATCGCTCCAGGTGGTCAGCGCGCCGATACGATAGCCATCTGCATCCCGCGTGATCCCGCGCAGCTCGGACAGGCCGGTGATGTCGAGCAGGGCGGCCCGGCGCATCGCATCGCCCAGCCCGGGATAAAGATCGGTACCACCGGCGAGCACGCGCCAGCCCTCGGGGCCCGAGAGCAGATCGAGCGCCGCGCCGAGTGAGCCGGGTCGTGCATAGCCGGGCATCGCAATCTCCCTGTCAAGTCGCGCGCCTGTTGTCCCGGTGCCGTGGTTGCAGCACGAAGCGCTTCACCCCGAAGATTGGCAGAGCGCCATCAATTACGCAATAGGCTTGATTCCCCCTTATCTCGAGCGGTGACAGCATCAGAACCGCATCCAGGCGATGGGCGAGCGACCCTCGAAGTCCATCCATCTATCTGAGACATATTGATGTTTTTCACTCCCGGCTTGAAGGATCGCCCCATCCGAACCGTTGCATGACTGCATCGCAGCCACCCCGAGGCGGCGGAGAACTGCAAAGTTTTTTGTATGTGTACGAACAAGTATGATAGTATCAAGATTGGACGCGGCATGACCGCCCAGACAAAGGAGACACGCCATGGCCCGCGCCGAACTGCGCCCCGAGACGCTGGAATTTCCGGCTCCTGCCAATACCTTCGCCGAAACGGTAACCGAGGTGGAGCATTACACCGACGACCTGTTCCGGTTTCGAATCACGCGTCCGACCTCGTTTCGCTTCCGTTCGGGCGAATTCGTGATGATCGGACTGCCGAACGCCGAGAAACCGGTGTTTCGCGCCTACTCCATCGCCAGCCCGAGCTGGGACGAGGAAATCGAGTTCTTTTCGATCAAGGTCGCCGACGGCCCGCTGACGCAGCACCTGCAAAGGATTCAGCCCGGCGACACCATACTGATGAAGAAGAAGCCCACCGGCACGCTCGTCAATGATGCGCTTCTGCCCGGCAAGCGGCTCTACATGCTCTCGACCGGCACCGGCATCGCCCCCTTCGCCAGCCTGATCCGCGACCCGGAGAGCTATGACAAGTTCGACCAGGTGATCCTGACCCATACCTGCCGCTTCAAGGCGGAGCTGGCCTATGGCGAAGCCCTCGTCGCCGAGATGGCCGACGATCCGCTCGTCGGCGAGCTGACGGCTGGGCGGCTGACCCACTACACCAGCGTCACCCGCG
>CAZMBT010000270.1:0-3267 GCA_964564395.1 uncultured Alkalilacustris sp. | reverse complement strand
CGAACCTGGCGCACATCTGCTTGAAGCTGAGCCGGGTATCGGCCATCACGCCCCCGAAACGATCCGTGCCCCAAAGCTAGACCAGGCGCCCCCCACCGGCAACGGCTCCTGTTCGGCAGGGCGCACAGGGCTTGCACCACCCTGCGCGGACACGAATAAGGGGCACAAGGTCGAAGGGATGCCGCGATGATCGACGAGAAGGCCGAATTCGCAAGCAGGTTCATCCAGGCGCTGCCCCATGCGCGCGCGCTCGGAATGACGCTGACGGCGCTCGACAAGGGGGTGGCCGGCATCGACATGGCCTATGCCGACCATCTTGTCGGCGACCCGAAGACCGGTGTGATCCATGGCGGTGCGGTCTCGGCGCTGATGGACACCTGTTGCGGCGCGGCCGTGATGAGCCTTCCAGGAGCCGTCGGCACTGCCACCATCGACCTGCGCATCGACTACATGCGCCCGGCCACCCCGCAGCAGACCATCCGCGCACGCGCCGAATGCTACCACGTCACGCGGACCGTGGTCTTCGTGCGGGCCACGGCAACGGATGACGCCGACGACCCGCCTGTCGCCACCGCAACCGGCGCCTTTACCATCGAGCGCAAGGAGACCGAGTGATGGCCGGACCCGCCAGACCCGAACCGGTGCAGGTCATCAAGCAGCGCCGCGATGCGGTCCTTGGCGCTCTGATCGGCGGGGTGCCCTATGTCCGTTTCATGGGCATCACCTTCGATCGGCGCGGCGATGAACTGACGGCGCTGATGCCGTTCGACGACAAGCTTATCGGCAACCCCATCCTGCCCGCGCTTCATGGCGGAGCGACATCCGCCTTTCTGGAGGTCGCCGCGGTGATCGAGCTGTCCTGGTCAATTCTCTGGGACGAGATGGAAAACGGCCGCCTCGACCCCGCCACGATCACGCCGCAGAACCTGCCACGACTGCCCAAGACCATCGACTTCACCGTCGACTACCTGCGCTCGGGGCTGCCACGCGACGCTTATGCGCGCGCACGGATCACCCGCTCGGGCCGGCGCTATGCCAGCGTTCAGGCCGAAGCCTGGCAGGACAATCGCACGCGGCCATTCGCCCAGGCCACCGGCCACTTCATGATGCCACCGCGCGATGGCTGACACCGCCGCAGTTGTCGGCCCGCTGACGCATCGCCGGGTGTTGCGTATCGCAGTGCCGATCCTGCTGGCCAATGCGACGGTGCCGATCCTCGGCCTCGTCGATACCGGTGTGGTCGGGCAGATGGGCGAAGCCGCGCCGATCGGCGCGGTCGGGATCGGGGCGATCATCCTGACGTCGGTCTACTGGATCTTCGGATTTCTGCGCATGGGCACGTCCGGGCTCGCCGCGCAGGCGCACGGCGCCGGCGACAGCATGGAAACCGGCGCGATCCTGATGCGCGCGCTCTTGATCGGTGTCGCCGCCGGGCTCGCCCTGATCGTGCTGCAACTGCCGCTGATGGCGGCGGCTTTTCGCATCGCCCCGGCCAGCGCCGATGTCGAGACGCTGGCGCGCGATTACCTGACGATCCGGATCTGGGGGGCGCCGGCGACGATCGCGCTTTACGCCGTCACCGGCTGGCTGATCGCGGTGGAGCGCACACGCGGCGTGCTGGGGCTGCAGCTGTGGATGAACGGGCTGAATATCGGGCTCGATCTGCTGTTCGTGCTGGGTCTCGGCTGGGGCGTCGAGGGGGTGGCCATCGCGACGCTGATGGCGGAATGGAGCGCGCTGGCGCTCGGGTTGTGGCTGTGCCGCGGGGCCTTCGCGTCGGGGGCATGGCGCAATCACGCCCGTATCCTGGACCCGGCCCGCCTCCGGCGCATGCTGCAGGTCAATGGCGACATCATGGTGCGCACCGTCGCGCTGCAGGCCAGCTTTACCAGCTTTCTGTTCATCGGCGCCGGCTTTGGCGATGTCACGCTGGCGGCGAATCAGGTGCTGTTGCAGTTCCTCCATGTCGTGGCCTTCGCGCTGGACGGGTTCGCCTTTGCCGCCGAAGCGCTGGTGGGACAGGCTGTCGGCGCGCGCTCGGTCGCCGCGCTGCGCCGTGCGGGTATCCTGACAAGCCTGTGGGGGTTGGGTGCGGCGCTCGTGATGGCGGCAGGATTCTGGCTTTTGGGACCGCTGCTCATCGATGTGATGGCCAAACAGGCCGAAATCCAGGCGCTGGCGCGCAGCTATCTGCCATGGGTCGTACTCGGCGCGGTGATCAGCCTTGCCTCCTACATGCTGGACGGCATCTTCATCGGTGCCACCGCCACGCGGGAGATGCGCAACGCGATGCTCGTATCGGCAGCGCTGTACGGGCTGAGCCTGCCCCTGCTGCTGGGCCCGTTCGAGAACCACGGACTTTGGGCGGCACTGATGCTGCTCAACCTGGCGCGCGGCGTGACCATGGGGCTCTACTATCCGCGTGTCGAGCGGCGCGCGCGCGCCGCGGCGGCGTGATCGCACCGGCGCGCGTCCTCAAAGCCAGTCGCCACGCCCCGTTCCGACCGCGGCGGACAGCGTTTCGAACCCGTCGCGCGCCAGCGCCGCATCGAGGCCCTGATTGATCCGCGCGGTCAACGACAGGCCCCGATAGCTCAGTGCGGTATAAAGCTGTACCGCTGTCGCGCCGGCGCGGATCTTGGCATAGGCCGCCTGCGCCGAATCCACCCCGCCAACCCCGATCAGCGGCAGCTTTCCCGCCGTGAGCTGCGACAGTCGCGCCAGAACACGCGTGGACTTTTCAAACAATGGCATACCGGAAAGTCCTCCAGATTCCGTAGAACTTGCACTTTTCAGACCTTCACGGGCCAATGTCGTGTTGGTAGCGATGATCGCGTCAATGCCCGCGCCAAGCGCCACCTCCGCCAGATCGCACAGCGCCGCATCATCCAGATCGGGCGCCACCTTCAGAAAGATCGGGATCGGGCGGGGCAGCGCGGCTCGCTCTTCATCCACCAGCCGCAGGAGCGCGCGCAGCGCCGCCGCACCCTGCAGATCGCGCAGCGCCTCGGTATTGGGTGAGGAGACATTGACGGTGGCGAAATCCAGATGCGGCCCGCAGATCCGGAGCACCTCGGCAAAGTCGGCGGCGCGATCCGCACTGTCCTTGTTGGCGCCCAGGTTGAGCCCGATCACCGCGTCGCGCGGCCGCTGCGCGAGGCGCCGCGCGACGACCTGCGCGCCGTCATTGTTGAACCCGAACCGGTTTATGACCGCATCATCCGCCGCCAGCCGGAACAGTCGCGGGCGCGGGTTGCCGGGCTGCGG
>CAZMBT010000269.1:0-3283 GCA_964564395.1 uncultured Alkalilacustris sp. | reverse complement strand
GGCCAGTACGAAATCCGCAAGACGCTGGTGCCCGAATGCGTGGTCCTGACCCCGCGCAACATCGCCGAGGTCGCACACTGGATGCCCCGGACATGCGCCTATCGGCTGCTGCATGAGGGCCGGAAACTGCGCGACTGGCACCCGCTGATCTCGGGCGATCCGCAAAGCGTGCACGCCGCCGGTGTCTCGGTGCGCGGCCGGACGGTGCCCGAATTCGAGGTGCCGCTCGAGGATTGGGAAGACTACGTGATCGAAGAGGACCTGTAATGTACTTCGCCTCCGACAACAGCTCGGCCGTGCCGCAGCAAGTGCTTGACGCCATCGCCGCGGCGAATGCGGATTACGCCATGCCCTACGGCGCTGACGCCATCATGGACCGCGTGCGCGACCGGCTGCGCGAGGTTTTCGAAGCACCCGAGGCCGCCGTGTATCTGGTGGCGACGGGGACGGCGGCCAATGCGCTGGCGCTGGCATGCTATTGCCCGCCCTGGGCCGCCGTCTATTGCCACCGCGGCGCGCATATCGAGGAGGATGAGTGCAACGCGCCGGAATTCTATACCGGCGGCGCCAAGCTGGTGCTGCTCGACGGGCCGGATGCCCGGGTCGATCCGCAGGCCCTGAAGCATGCCCTCGAAAGCGCCGCCCCCGTCGGGGTGCACAATGTGCAGAAGGGGATGCTCAGCCTGACCAACACCACCGAGGCGGGCGCCGTCTATTCGCACCGGGAAATCGCCGAGCTGTCGGCCATCGCCCGCGCGCATGACCTGCCGGTGCATCTGGACGGGGCGCGCTTTGCCAATGCGCTGGTCGCGGATGGCTGCACCCCGGCCGAGATGACCTGGAAGGCGGGGGTGGATGTTCTGTCCTTCGGCGGCACCAAGAACGGCCTGATGGGCGTGGAGGCGGTGATCTTCTTCGATCCCGCCAAGGCCTGGGAATTCGAACTTCGGCGCAAGCGTGGCGGGCACCTGTTCTCCAAGCACCGCTACCTGTCGGCGCAGATGGATGCCTATCTAAAGGATGACCTGTGGCTGAAGCTCGCGCGGCAGGCCAATGACGCGGCGCAGGAGCTGGCGCAGGGACTCGCGGCCCTACCCGGCGGGCGACTGCTGCATCCCTGCCACGCCAACATGGTCTTCGCCGAGTGGCCGCGTGCCGGCCACCGCGCGGCGCGCGAGGCCGGCGCTTCCTATTACTTCGCGTCGGCGGATGCATCGCTCGACGGGCCCGCGGACACGCCATTGGCGGCGCGTCTGGTCTGTTCATGGTCCACCGAGCCCGCGGATGTGCAGCGTTTCCTCGCGCTGGCGCGGGGATGACGCCGGATCAGCCCGCCGCCCCATCAAGAAACCCGCGAATGGCCGCGCCGACCTGCTGCGGGTGGGTCAGCGGCACCATATGCGCGGCCCCGGGCACATCGACGCGCTGTGCATGCGGCAGGCGCGCGGCCAGCGCGCGCGCGATCGCGGGCATGACCGGCGGCGACTCGCCACCGGTGACGATCAGCACCGGGCAGTTCAGACCCTCCAGCCGCCCGGGCGTCAGCAGCCCCGCGCGATCCTCCACCAGAACCGGCGCCGTCTCGGGGATGAAGCCGATCCGCGCCGCCATGTAGGCGCGCTGCGCCTCGGGCAACGCCTCCCACGGCGTACCGGCGCCCCAAAGCGCGATGAAACGGCGTGTGGCCGCTTCGGCGTCGCCCGCGTCCCACGCCGCATCGACCGGGGCGGTGTCACGCATATGCATGTCGAAGGCCGGATCTCCGGCCGCGCGCGCGGCGGCAAACAACACCGGCTCGATCAGCACGAGGCTGCGCACCGCGCCCGGCCGTTCCAGCGCAAGGCGCAGCGCGACCGTCGCCCCGAAGGAATGCCCGATCAGATCCGCCGGACCATCCGCGACCAGATCCGCCGCCATGCACGTCGATTGCGCATGCAGATCCTGCCCCGGCGTCCAGTCCGGGCCCCGCCCGTGCCCCGGCAGATCGAAGGCGGTCATCGTCAGCCGGCCCGCAAGCTCCCCGGCCAGCGCCGTCCAGGCCCCGGAATGCGCAAGCGAACAATGAATCAGCACCGCCGCGCGTGCGCCATGTCCCCAATGGCGCAGAAACGGGGCCTGCAGTTCCGGCTCGCTCACAGCTTGCCGGCGAGGTACAGGTCGAGATCCGCAAGCCGGTCCTGCCCCCAGAAGCATTCCGACTCGTCAACGACATAGAAGGGCACGCCGAAGGCGCCCATCGCCACCGCCTTTTCCAGATTGGCACCATAGGCCTCCGCCCCGGCCAGCATTCCGCTGTCGGCAAGTTGCGGGTCGAAACCGGCCTCCTGCAGGCAGCTTCGGATCACCTCGTCATCGGCCACGTCGCGCTCCTGCGCCCAGCAGGCGCGCGCCAGCGCGTGCACCAGCGCCCCGACATCGCCGCCCGGCGCCTTCTGCGCCGCGATGACGGCGTAGCCTGACGGGGCGGGGTTGGTCGGCCAGTTGCGCGGATGCAGGACCAAAGGCATGTCCAGCTTGGCCGACTGGCGGCGCAGTTCCTGCAGCCGATAGGCCTTGCGGTTTTCGTGCCGCTCGGCCGGGGGCGTGCCGCCGGTGCGCTTGAACAGCGCCAGCGCATCGACCGGACGGTAGTGGATCTCGGCGCCATGGCGGGAGGCGATCTCCTCGAGCCGGGTGCCTGCCAGATAGACGAAGGGCGAAATCGTCGTGAAAAAATAGTCGATACGTGCCATTCGCATACCTTCTTTGCGCAGGGTCCGTGTTTGCAAGACCGTATACCGGTGGTAAGCGGTGTCAACGTTGCGAATCCCAGACCGACCGCTGCCGCGAGGACCCCGAGGATGCCTGCCATTTCCGAACCGAAACTGATTTCGGGCAATGCCAACCGGCCGCTTGCCAGCGCCATTGCCCGGCGCATGGCGCTGCATCGGGGCACGCCGACCAGCCTGGTCAACGCCCGCGTCGAGCGTTTCAACGATCAGGAAGTCTTCGTCGAGGTGTTCGAGAATGTCCGCGGCGAGGACATGTTCATCATCCAACCGACATCAAAGCCCGCCAACGCCAACCTGATGGAGCTGCTGATCATCGCCGATGCCCTGCGCCGATCCTCGGCGGCGCGCATCACCGCGGTGATTCCCTATTTCGGCTATGCGCGACAGGACCGGCGCACCAAGGCGCGCACGCCGATCTCCGCCAAACTGGTGGCGAACCTGATCGCGGTCGCCGGGGTGGACCGGGTGCTGACGCTGGATCTGCACGCGACGCAGATCCAGGGCTTCTTCGA
>CAZMBT010000268.1:0-3289 GCA_964564395.1 uncultured Alkalilacustris sp. | reverse complement strand
GATTTCGAGGCCAAGTATTTCGACATGCTGCGCGCCGGCGGCTCCAAGCATCACACGGATCTGCTGGCGCCGTTCGGGCTGGATGCGTCGGACCCGGCCTTCTGGGACAAGGGGCTGGGCATGATCGAAGCGATGATCGACGAGCTGGAGGCGATGGAGGACTGATCCCGCCACCGCGCCGGCGCGTTCCGGCGGCGACGGATCAGACGGCGCCGCGCTGCGGGTCGCGCAGCGTGGGCACCGTGTCCAGCCACGCGGCGTAATCGGGCTGGCGCGTTCGGGCCAGCAGCGCCTGCAACGCCGCGACGGGATCGTCGGCATCGTGATCGATGCGCAGCGTCAGCGGCGGCGCATCCGGGCGCAACACCAGAAGCGCGGCCGACAGAAACCCGCGCCGGTCACCGCCCGCGGCGCGCGCCTGTGCAAGCGCCGCGATCAGCCGGTCAGGCAGCGCGCCGCGCGCCGACAGAAATCCCTCGATCAGCGCGTCGAGCACCTCCCCCCCGGCCAGCAGGTTTCCCGACGCGACGATGTCGGGCGCCTCACGCGCCCCGCGCCACGGGTCGTTCTGAGCCCCGGTGAAAACGCCGCTCCGCCCCGCAAGGTCGAGCGCGGCGAGCTGGCGCGCCGCGCGCCCCGCATCGGCATCGGTGACGGCGCGCACTGCCCGATCGGCCGGTGACCCGGCGCGCATCCGCGCCAGAACGTCCTCGCCCCAAAAGGGGCTGGGCGCCGCACCCTGCGACGCCGACAGCCCGGCACGCATGTCGCCGCGCAGCACCCAGCCGCCGACGCACAGGCTGCCCGTGGCCGCCGCCGCGCCCATCGCGCCGGTCGCGGGATCGCGCATGAGAAGTGAGACTGTCATGATTCCTCCCGATGCGACGAATTTATCATGAAGATTTTGATTCTGCCAATTTATCGTGATAAATTATCGTGAATGACATCCACAGGGAGACCGAAACCATGCCACCGATCCAGTTCTCGCATCGCAGCCTCGGCGTCGTCGCCGGGGCGATCGCCGCGTTCGGCGCGGCGCTGCCCGCCACCGCGCAGACGCCTCCGGGGGTGCTGGTCGTCGGCCAGATCGCCGAGCCGCAGGCGCTCGACCCGCACACCGTGACGGCGGTCAACGACTTTCGCATCCTGATGAATCTCTATGACGGGTTGGTACGCTATGCCGACGGCACGCTGGAGGTCGAACCCGCGCTCGCCGAAAGCTGGCAGATCAGCGACGACGGCACGACCTACACCTTCGAGCTGCGCGACGGCGTGCAGTTCCATGACGGCAGCGCCTTCGACGCCGACGCCGTGGTGTGGAATTTCGAGCGCATGCTCAACGAAGACCACCCCCTGCACGAGGAAACCGGGCCGTTCCCGCTGTCCTTCTTCTTCTCGGCCATCGAGGATGTGACCGCGCTCGACCGGCTGACCGTCGAGTTCACGCTTGACGAGCCCTACGCGCCCTTCCTGTCCAACCTGGCCTACCCGACCGGGCTGATCGTCTCGCCGGAGGCGGTCGAGCAGCATGGCGACGAATTCGGTCGCAACCCGTCGGGCACCGGCCCCTTCACCTTCACCGAGTGGCGCGCCAATGAACGCGTCGTGGTCGAGCGCAACGCCGATTACTGGGACGGCGCGCCCGCGCTGGAGGCCGTCGTCTTCCGCCCGATCACGGACGCCAACACGCGCGTGGCGGAAATGCTGTCGGGCGGGATCGACGTCATGGTCGAGGTGCCGCCGACCGCCGTCGCGCAGTTCCGCACCGACCAGTTCAATGTCGTGGAACAGGCCGGCCCGCATGTCTGGTTCCTGATCCTGAACATGCGCGAAGGCCCCTTCACCGACAAGCGCGTGCGCCAGGCCGCCAACTATGCCATCGACAAGCGGTCGCTGACCGAGGATGTGCTGGAAGGCACCGCCGAGATCGCCGCGGGCCCGACGCCGCCGGCCTTCGCCTGGGCCTATAACGAGGATCTCGACCCTTATCCCCACGACCCCGAGCGCGCCCGCGAGCTGATCGCCGAGGCGGGCGCCGAAGGGGCCGAGCTGACCTTCTACGTGACCGAGGGCGGCTCGGGCATGCTGGACCCGGTGCCGATGGGCACGGCCATCCAGGCCGATCTGGAGGCCGTCGGCTTCGATGTCACGATCGAGACCTATGAGTGGAACACCTTCCTCGGCCGGGTGAATCCCGGGCTGGAGGGCGAGGCCGACATGGCGCAGATGGCCTGGATGACCAACGACCCGGACACCCTGCCCTTCCTGACCCTGCGCAGCGAGGCGTTCCCCGATGACGGCGGTTTCAACTCGGGCTACTACTCGAACCCCGAGGTGGACGAGCTGCTCGAGGCCGCGCGCCGCGCCACCGATCAGGACGAACGCGCCGCCCACTACAAGCGCATGCAGGAGATCGTGCAGGAGGACGCGCCCTGGGTCTTCGTCGCCAACTGGGTGCAGAACGCCGTGACCAGCGACCGGGTCGAGAATTTCGACCTGCAGCCCTCCTTCTTCCTGCTGCTGCATGACGTGGTGAAGAACTGATCGCAGCGCCGTGGCGCGGCGGCATGGCCGCGCCACGGCACGCCAACCGAGTGCGCGCGGCCAGCGGGGGATGTCATGGGTGGCTATATCCTGAAGCGACTTCTGTCGGCGATACCGGTGCTGCTGGGCATCACCGTCATCGTCTTCCTGATCATGGCGATGATCCCCGGCGACCCGGCCACGGCGATCCTGGGAAGCTACGCCACGCCCGAGAACATCGCCCGGCTGAACCGGCATCTCGGCCTCGACGAGCCGCTGTGGAAGCAGTATTTCATCTGGCTCGGCAACCTCTTGCAGGGCGATTTCGGCCGCTCCTTCGCGCTGAACCGCCCGGTGATCGACGAGGTGCTGGAACGCTTCGGCGCCACGCTGATCCTGGCGGGCACATCCTTCGTGCTGTGTGCGCTGATGGGCATCACAGCAGGCGCCGTCGCGGCGGCGCGCCAATACGGGCTGGCCGACAAGGCGATCACCTTCGCCGTGATCATCGGCATTTCCATACCGCCGTTCTTTCTGGGCATGATGATGATCCTGCTCTTTGCGGTGATCCTGGGCTGGCTGCCGGCTTCGGGGATGTATTCCATCTTCGGCGGCGGCGATCTGCCCGATCTGCTGCGCCATCTGATCATGCCTGCCGCGGCGCTGTCGGTCGTGGCCACGGGGGTCATCGCACGGCTGTCGCGCTCGGCCATGCTGGAGGTGCTGCGCCAGGACTTCATCCGCACCGCGCGCGCCAAGGGCGTGC
>CAZMBT010000267.1:0-3298 GCA_964564395.1 uncultured Alkalilacustris sp. | reverse complement strand
GCAAGCTGGCGCAGGAAGCGCCCCGGCGTCTCGAAGGCGCGATGCACGTTCCACAATGGGCAGGCGCCTCCGAAGCGCGCGAATTGCAGCCGCGTGGCGGAATGCCGCTTGGTGATGGTTCCGGCCTGATCCACCCGCACGAAAAAGAACGGGATCCCCTTGGCACCGGGTCGCTGCAGCGTCGAGAGTCGGTGCGCAACCTGCTCGATGGAGGCGCCGAACCGTTCGGCGAGGCGTTCGAGGTCGTGGCGCGTCTCTTCGGCGGCGGCCTGAAAGGCGCGATACGGCATCAGGGCGGCCCCCGCGAAATAATTCGCAAGCCCGATGCGCGCGATGGCGCGGGCTTCTGCGGTCTGAAAGCGCGCAAGGTCGAGCGTGGCGTCCAGCAGCGCCCCATGGTTGAGCAGGGCGAGTTGCAGGAGCATCTGGAATGTCTGCGTGGCCGGTGCCGCACGGGTGGACACGCTCAGCGTGCGGCTTTGCGCATCGTAATGGCGCAGCGGCCCCGTTTCGGTCGGCCGAACCCGTACACCGATATTGCCCAGCCGCGCCATGGCGGCCATGCGGATGGACTGCTCCGCGGTCCGGGTCGTGGCGAATTGCTCGGCAGCGCGATCCACGGCATCGATGTAGTTGTCGCAATAGTGGAAGAAGTCGCGGACCTCCTCCCAGGGGGAGGGGCTGATCGGGTTTTCCTCGCGGCCCAATGCCTCGTCGAGCGAGGCAAGGCGGTCATGGCTCTGGCGATAGGCGCGGTGCAGGTCCAGAAAGGCACGCGCCAGCGCCGGGGCATTGGACGCCGCCAGCCGCAGATCGGCGACCGATGGCGTGATATCCGCGAATACCGGATCGGCGAGGGCTTCGCGCATGTCGGTGACCACGCGCTCGACATCGCCAGTCGACAATTCCGTCACGTCGAGGCCGAATTCCTGCGCCAGCGCGAGCACCACACTGGTGGAAACGGGGCGGTTGTTGTTCTCCATCTGGTTGAGGTAGGGCAGCGAAACCCCGAGCTTGGCAGCGAACGCCTTTTGCGTCAGCCCGAGTCGGCTGCGGATCTCGCGCAGCTTTACCCCGGCATAGAGCTTTTGCACCGGCATCGCTCACCCCGACTTTGCTAACCCTGATCTCTAGGTTTGCAAAGCCGGTAGCGCAAGGGTCATCGTCCGAGCCGCTGCTCGCGTCGGATGACGTAGAGGATGGAGGCGACCCCGGCGACCGCCGTGACGAGCATGATGATCAGGAGCGGCCAGGGCCCGCTGCCGGGTTGAAGCAAGGCGCCGGCCAGTGCCGAGACGCCGGCGCCACCACCGATCATGATCGCGCCGCCAAGCCCGGATGCGCTGCCTGCGAGGTGCGGGCGTACGGACAGCATGCCTGCTGTCGCGTTGGGCAGGACCATTCCGTTGCCGATACCGACAAAGACGAAAAAGCCGAAGAACACCACCGCGGCCTGCAGTATCCATGCGTAGGTCAGCATCAGCGCGAGCAGCCCGCCCAATGTGATCAGGGTGCCCCAAAGCACCATCCGGTTAACCCCGAAGCGCGTGGAAAGCCGCCCGGACAGGAAGTTGCCAAAAGCATAGCCGACCGCAGGTGCACCGAAGTAAAGGCCCAGCACCGCCGGACTCAGCCCGAAGACCTGCGATCCGACGAAGGGGGCGCCACCCAGAAAGGCGAAGAATGACCCCGATGAGAAGGCCGCCGCCAGGCAGTAGCCCCAGAAACGCCGTGCGGTCAGAAGCTCGGGGTATTCGCGCATCTGCGCGCCGAAGCTGGACGGCCGCGCGGTGGCGGTTTCGCCAAGATCGCGCCAGGTCAGGAACAGCACCAGGATACCGGACACGAACAGGAGCAGGAAATTCGCTTCCCATCCGAACACCTCGTCCAGAACGCCGCCCAGCATCGGTCCCAGCATCGGCACGATCGCCATGCCCATCGTGACATAGCCGATCATCGAGGCGGCCTCGGCTTCGTCGACCATGTCGCGCACCACCGCGCGCGACAGTACCATCGCCGCCACGATCACCGCCTGGCACATGCGAAACAGCAGGAACATTTCGATCGACGTGGCGAACAGCGTGCCGATCGTCGCGAGCAGGAAAAGCAGGATGGAGCCCAGCAGCACCGGGCGTCGGCCGAACCGGTCCGATATCGGGCCGATGATGACCTGCAACACCGCGTTGCATGCCAGATAGAGCGACACCGAAAGCTGCATCACGGCATAATCGGTCTGGAAATGCGCGGTCATGCGCGGCAGTGATGGAAGGAAGACATTCATTGCCAACGCCGACAGCCCCGCCAGCAGGACCAGGGTCAGGATGTGCGGGGGCGTGTGCCGATCCAGAAAGCGGATATCCGGGCGGGTCGTCATGCACTAGCTCTAGGATGGCTTTCCGGGGGTGTCCATCCGCATCCGTCCGGCCTGGGGCAGGCAAAAAGCGCATTTGCTGGTTTGCAATATTCACCTAATGGGTTGCCAACGGTTTGCAAATTTTCCGGATTGCCCTTTCATGCCCCGTCGCGGCCTCCTATGATGTGCCTGAGTAAGGGGAGAGGGCCATGAGCGATATCCTGCAGGAGCTGGAAGACCGTCGGGCGGCAGCCCGGCTCGGCGGCGGGCAGAAGCGGATCGACGCCCAGCACGCCAAAGGCAAGTTGACGGCCCGCGAAAGGATTGAGCTATTGCTCGATGAAGGCTCCTTCGAGGAGTTCGACATGTTCGTGGCGCATCGCTGCACCGAGTTCGGCATGGAGGCCGAACGCCCCTATGGTGACGGCGTGGTGACTGGCTGGGGCACGGTCAACGGCCGCATGGTGTATGTCTTCAGCCAGGACTTCACGGTATTCGGCGGCTCGCTGTCGGAGACGCACGCCCAGAAGATCTGCAAGGTCATGGATATGGCCGTGCAGAACGGGGCGCCGGTGATCGGGCTGAACGACTCGGGCGGGGCGCGGATCCAGGAGGGGGTTGCGTCACTGGCTGGATACGCCGATGTTTTTCAGCGCAACATCATGGCCTCGGGTGTCGTGCCGCAGATCAGTGTCATCATGGGACCCTGCGCGGGCGGCGCGGTCTATTCTCCGGCGATGACCGATTTCATCTTCATGGTGCGCGACAGCTCATACATGTTCGTCACCGGCCCCGATGTGGTAAAGACGGTCACCAATGAACAGGTCACCGCCGAAGAACTCGGGGGTGCGTCGACGCATACGCGCAAGTCCTCGGTTGCCGACGGGGCATTCGAGGACGATGTCGTGGCGATGATGGAGGTGCGTCGTCTGGTGGACTTCCTGC
>CAZMBT010000266.1:0-3343 GCA_964564395.1 uncultured Alkalilacustris sp. | reverse complement strand
CCGCCATGATCCCGAAATAGAACACGAACAGATGCGCCGCGATCAGCGGCACGATAAGCCCCTCCTGCGCGCCCAGGCTGACAACCACCGACGCCATCAACGACGACACCACGATGTAATTCGCCGTGGTCGGCAGCCCCAGCCCGAGGATGAGCGAGAATAGTCCGACCAGAATCAGCATCAGCATCAGGTATCCGGCAGACAGCTGCTCGACCAGGCCGGCAAGCTCGGTGCCGATGGGAGTTCGGGTGACGGTGCCGACGATAATCCCCGCTGCGGCCGTGGCGACGCCAATGCTGATCATGTTGCGCGCGCCACCGATCAGCCCTGCGATCAGGTCCGAGAAGCCGCCACGCAGTTCACCCAGGAACTTGCCATCGCCGCGCAGCAGCGACTTGAGCGGACGCTGGGTGACGATGATGAACAGCATCATCGAAACCGCGTAGAAGGCCGATTTCGAGGGCGATTGCCGCTCGATCATCAGGAACCAGATAAGGATGAAGATCGGCAGCAGAAAGTGGATCCCGGTCGGGAAAACCTCGCGCATGACCGGCAGCTTCACCTCCTTGGTGTTCGGGTCGTCGAGTTCGAGGTCCGGACGCTGCGCGGCGACCCAGAGCATCGCGATGTAGATGATCAGGATCGCGATCATGAGCGCCGGATCCGAGATGCCGGGCGCGACGGCGCGTAGCGCGCCTACCAGCCAGACGATCCCCGCAAAGAGTCCCCCGGCCACCACAAAGCCGGCGCCGACCTTCAGGAACATCCCAAGAAGACTGCGCGCGGCGCCGAGCGCCTTCATGTCGTTCTTGAGCGCCTCAAGATGCACGATGTAGATCAGCGCGATGTAGGAGATGACCGCGGGCACGAAAGCGTGCTTGATGACTTCCAGATAGGAGATCCCCACGAACTCGACCATCAGGAAGGCGGCGGCGCCCATCACCGGCGGCATGATCTGCCCGTTGACCGAACTGCCGACCTCGACCGCCCCGGCCTTTTCCTTGGTGAAGCCCACACGCTTCATCAGCGGGATGGTGAAGGTGCCGGTGGTTACAACATTGGCGATGGACGAGCCGGAAATCAGACCGGTCATGCCTGACCCGACAACTGCGGCTTTGGCCGGGCCGCCGCGCAGATGGCCAAGGCCCGCGAAGGCGATCTTGATGAAGTAGTTGCCTGCCCCTGCCTTGTCCAGAAGCGCGCCGAACAGCACGAACAGGAACACGAAGGCCGTGGATACCCCCAACGGGATACCGAAGACGCCGACATTGGTGTCGTACCACTGCGTGTTGATGATGCCGTTGAAGGATCGGCCCGAATGCTCGATGAGTTCGGGTATCAGCCAACCGGTTCCGAAATAGCTGTAGGCGAGAAAGGCGCCGCCCACGACGGTCAAGGCCGGGCCGAGCGCCCGGCGCGACGCCTCCAACAACAGGACCAGGCCGACGCAGCCGACCACGACCTGCGGGTAAATCGTGTCGATCTGCCAGCCAAACAGGTTGTAGTCGACATCCCAGCGGATCAGCTGCGCTCGCCGCGCCGTGTCGGAAATCTCACGCGCGAACCAGAACACGTAGAAGGCGCAGCCCGCTGCGACGAAGGCGAGTATCCAGTCAAGAAGCGGCACCCGGTCGCGCGGGGAGGATTTGAGAGCCGGATAGGCGAGGAATGCGAGAAAGAGCGCGAAGGTCAGGTGCATCGGCCGCGTCTGATCGGAGCCGATGATGCGCAGCCCGGGGATCTCGGGCGCCAAGACGAACTGCGGATCGGCAATCCAGAGCTGAAACAGCGACCACATCAGCGCGACCGCGGAAATCAGAAGCGCGACGAGGTGGTTGCGCGGGATCCGCGCGCCCGAGTCGGTGCTCTCGACGAGATCCTGCAGTTCCTCGTCGCTGAATTTGCGGCCCGGCGTGTCTTGCTGTGCGCTCATGGCGCTTCCCCCGTGTCCCATGATCCTGTCTTGTTGCGTGCCGCCCGCGCTGAGGCGGGCGGCACGTGGCTTTCGCCGCGCGGATCATATCGCGCGTGTTGGAGTTCCGGATTGATCAGTCGATCATTCCGGCTTCAGAATAGTAGCGTGCGGCTCCGTCATGCAGCGGCGCGGACAGGCCGTCGCTTACCATTTCCGCAGGGTCGAGGTTTTCGAAGGCCGGGTGCAGCCCGCGGAAGGTGTCCATGTTGTCGAACACCGCGCGGGTCACCTGATAGACGACGTCCTCCGGGATCGCCGCCGAGGTAACAAAGGTCGCGCCGACGCCGAAGGTCTGCACGTCCTCGTCGGTGCCGCGATACATGCCACCCGGGATCGTGGCGACGCGGTAATATGGGCGCTCCTCGACCAGGTCGAGCACTTCCTGGGTGTCGACATCCACGAGAACGGTGTCACAGGCCGTGGTCGCCTCCTGAATGGCGCCGGAGGGGTGGCCGACGGTATAGACCATGGCATCGATATTGTTGTCGCACAGCGCTTGCGCCTGCTCGCCGGCTTGCAGCTCGGACACGACCGAGAAGGTATCCATGTCCCAGCCCATGACCTCCATCACCAGCTCCATCGTGCCGCGCTGGCCCGAGCCGGGGTTGCCGATGTTGACGCGCTTGCCGACCAGATCCTCGAAGGTCGAGATGTCCGAATCCGCGCGTGCGACGACCGTGAAGGGCTCGGGATGTACGGAGAAGACGGCCCGCAGATCCTCGTAGGCGCCGTCATCCTCGAACGGGCCGGACCCGTTGTACATGTGGAACTGCCAGTCCGACTGTGCGACACCGAACTCGAGTTCGCCAGACCGAATCGAGTTGAGGTTGAAGACCGAACCCGCCGTCGACTCGACGCCGCAACGGATGCCGTGTTCGGCACGATCACGATTCACGAGCCGGCAGATGGCGCCCCCGGTGGGATAATAGACGCCGGTAACGCCCCCGGTGCCGATCGAGATGAAGGTCTGGTCCTGTGCATGCGCGGCGCCGCCAAGCGCGACAGCGGCCGCGGCCATCGCGGTGAATACGGTTGGTCTCATGGGTTTTCCTCCTGTCATATAGGCGTGATACGCGACGACGAGCATCGCCACGCGACCACGCCCCGAGAAAAGCCCCCCATCACCGATGTGTCAACGTCCTTGAAGGCGCATGATCTGCGAGTCGGACTCGCAGCGGCGCGGGGGCGGCCTTGCGCAGACCCGGGCGCAGACCTCGCGCCGGCGAGGGTGATCTTCGTGCGCAACGACATCATCCGGGGCAAGAATGTTGCCCTTGATGCCGCCAGAACGGTCACTTTGTGGCGACCGGCACTTTCTTTCATTTTTTCTTTTGGTTTCTCTTGCGTTGGTTTGTTTTGGTGGGTAGA
>CAZMBT010000265.1:0-3349 GCA_964564395.1 uncultured Alkalilacustris sp. | reverse complement strand
CAAGATCACCACCTACCGCCGCCTGGCCGAGGCCGCGATGGCCCGTCTTGCGGGGACCTTCCCGCAGATGGGCGCCGACTGGACGGCGGGGGTCGCGCTGCCGGGGGGCGATTTTGCCGTGGACGGGGCCGGGGCGCTGATCGCGCGGCTGCGCGCGGATTACGCGTTCCTCGACGACCGCTGGGCGACCCGGCTGATCCGCGCCTACGGCACCGAAGCCTGGCAGGTGCTGGGCGACGCGGCCGGGCCCGCCGATCTGGGCGAGGATTTCGGCGCCACCCTGACCGAGGCCGAACTGCGCTGGCTGCGCGCGCGCGAGTATGTCCGCACCGCCGAGGACGCCGTCTGGCGGCGCACCCGGCTGGGGCTGCGGCTGGATGACGGGCAGGTTGCGCGGATCGAGGACTGGATGGCCGCGCAGGAAGACGCGGGCAAGGCGACGACACCGTGACCCGCCAAAGGACGGACGGGGCGCGATGGCAGGCCCGACTCAAGACGAGTTGATCGAAAGCCGGCAGTAGGCCATGACTGCAGGGCGGGCATCGCCTGCCCCGCATACTTCCGATTCGGACCAGCGCGGACCATGACATGACCCACATTCTCGCGATCGATCAGGGCACCACATCGAGCCGCGCGATTCTGTTCGATCAGGACATGGCGGTTGCCGCCGTCGCCCAGGAAGAGTTCACGCAGCATTACCCGGCCTCGGGCTGGGTCGAGCATGACGCGCGCGAGCTGTGGTCCACCACCGCCGGGACCTGCCGCGAGGCGATCGAGCGCGCCGGCATCGCGCCCGGCGACATCGCGGCGATCGGCATCACCAATCAGCGCGAGACCACGGTGGTCTGGGACCGCCACACCGGGCGACCGGTCCACAACGCGATCGTCTGGCAGGACCGGCGCACCGCCGATATCTGTGCCGCGCTGCGCGAGGCGGGCCATGAGGCGCTGATCCGCACGCGCACCGGGCTGCTGATCGACCCGTATTTCTCGGCCACCAAGCTGAAATGGATCCTCGACACTGTCGAGGGCGCGCGGGCGCGTGCCGAGGCGGGGGATCTGCTGTTCGGGACCGTCGACAGCTGGCTGATCTGGAAGCTGACCGAGGGGCGCGCACATGTCACCGACGCGACGAACGCGGCGCGCACCATGCTCTATGACATCGTCCAGGGACGCTGGAGCACGACGATCTGCGATCTGCTGGACATTCCGCGCGCCATGCTGCCCGAGGTGCGCGACTGCGCCGCCGAATTCGGCATGACACGCCCCGACCTGTTCGGCCGCGAGATCCCGGTGCGCGGGGTGGCGGGCGATCAGCAGTCCGCGACGGTGGGGCAGGCCTGCTTTACCCCCGGCATGCTGAAATCGACCTACGGCACCGGATGTTTCGCGCTGATGAATACCGGCGACACGCTGGTGCAGTCGCGCAATCACCTTCTCGGCACGATCGCCTACCAGCTCGACGGCAAGCCCACCTATGCGCTGGAAGGGTCGATCTTCGTGGCGGGCGCGGTGGTGCAGTGGCTGCGCGACGGGCTGCGCCTCATCCGGGAGGCCGGCGAGACACAGGCGCTGGCCGAGCGCGCCGACCCGGCGCAGGACGTCATCCTGGTGCCCGCCTTCACCGGGCTGGGGGCGCCCTACTGGAAGGCCGAGTGCCGCGGCGCGATGTTCGGGCTGACGCGCAGCTCCGGCCCGGCCGAATTCGCCCGCGCCGCGCTGGAAAGCGTGGGCCACCAGACCCGCGATCTGCTGGAGGCCATGCAGGCCGATCGGCAATCGGACGCGGAGGCGCATGTGCTGCGCGTCGATGGCGGGCTGAGCGCGAATGACTGGGCGATGCAGTTCCTGTCCGACATCCTCGGCACCCCCGTGGACCGGCCCGAGGTCGTGGAGACCACGGCGCTGGGCGCGGCGTGGCTGGCCGGGTCCGCCGCGGGCGTCTATCCGGACATGGAGACCTTCGCGCGCGGCTGGGCGCTGGAACGGCGCTTCACGCCGCAGATGGACAAGGCCGCCGCCGACCGCAAGCACGCCGCATGGCAACGCGCCGTGCACGCCACCATCGCCGCAACCTGAAGCCGGGCCGGCGCGCATTGCCGCCGCAAGGCGGCATGCGCGCCGCGTCCAATCCTGGGACCGAAACGGAGCATGACATGACCACAACAGTCGCCATCAACGGGTTCGGCCGCATCGGCCGCTGCGTTCTGCGCGCGCTCATCGAGCAGGGGCGCAGCGACATCGAGATCGTGGCCATCAACGATCTCGCCCCCCCTGAGACCAGCGCGCATCTGCTGCGCTTCGACAGCACGCATGGCCGTTTCCCGCACGAGGTCCGCGTGGCGGGCGACGTGCTGGAGGTGGCCGGGCGCACCATCCGCATCAGCGCCGAGCGCGCGCCCGAGGCGCTGCCCTGGCAGGATGTCGATGTGGTGCTGGAATGCACCGGCGTGTTCACCGACCGCGACAGCGCCGCGCGCCACCTCGAGAACGGCGCGGGCCGGGTACTGGTCTCGGCGCCGTGCAAGTCGGCTGACCGCACCGTCGTCTTCGGTGTCAATGAAGGCGACATCACGCCCGGCGACCGCGTGATCTCGAACGCGTCCTGTACCACGAACTGTCTCGCCCCGGTGGCGCAGGTGCTCGACGACGCCTTCGGCATCGAGACGGGCTACATGACCACGATCCATTCCTATACCGGCGACCAGCCCAGCCTCGACACCGCGCACAAGGATCTCTACCGCGCCCGCGCGGCGGCCTCGAACATCATCCCCACCTCGACGGGGGCCGCGCGCGCCGTGGGGCTGGTGCTGCCGCGGCTGGCCGGGCGGCTCGACGGCTCGGCGATCCGGGTGCCCACGCCGAACGTGTCGGCGGTGGATCTGTGCTTCATGGCGCGCGAGACCCCCACGGTTGACGCCATCAACGACGCGATGCGCGCCGCCGCCGCCGGGCCGATGGCCGGGATCCTGGCGGTGACCGACGATCCGCTGGTGTCGATGGATTTCAACCACGACGCCACCTCCTCGATCTTCGCCACCGACCAGACCCGCGTCACCGAGGCCGGCATGGGGCGCGTGCTGAGCTGGTACGACAATGAATGGGGCTTTTCCTGCCGCATGCTGGATGTGGCGGCGGCGATGGGAAACGCCTGACCGGGCGCCCGGCCCCGATTGGCACGCGCCGCGCCCCCGCGCGCGGCGCGCCATGCCAGGCCGGCTGATCGCGGCGGAATTATTGCCATACTGATGCTTGTAAGTCGGACCCTCGCGGAACATCTGTAGACATGAGTTTGAACAGAGCGGGTCCGTCGGTAGACGCAGGACTCATCTGCCCTATTTCGCTTGTG
>CAZMBT010000264.1:0-3352 GCA_964564395.1 uncultured Alkalilacustris sp. | reverse complement strand
GCATCGTCGCGGTGATGACCTTGCCGCTCAGATGCGCCTTCATGAGCGCAGCGACAATGTTGAGATGGGGGTTCGGCTCGCCGATCTCGAGGGCGGTCTCGATCTCGGCCGTCAGCGAGTCGAGAAACCCCAGCACCGTCGGCATCGCCGCCTGACCCAATGCCGTGTCGCCCCCGGTCGGTGCGGTGGCTTTCAGGGAATCTTCATTCTGGATATTCCCGATCTTCACTTTGGCGGCCTTTCCTTGCAAGCCACGGCGTCCGGTGAAATCTCGTCTCTGAGACATCTGCGATACCCTCATCTAGTTCCGATCGATGGGGCGATCCTAGCGCATAAATGTTCAGAATGATCATAAATATATTCAATGTGATCATCTTTTCTGTGTAGCGTCGGTTCGGATGCGGACAGCATGAGCGTGCTGCGAGACAGCCGTTTTCATGACACTGTGTCTCGGGGGGTCTGCGGCACGGAACACACCTTTGGGAGGACGACCATGACCAAGACCATGCGCATTCTGCTGGCCAGCTGCGGGGCGGTTGCCCTGGCGGGCGCCGTCTCGGCCGACACCATCCGGATCGGGATCACGCAGAACAATGTCGGCATCGACAGCTACCAGACGACCTACGAGCAGGCCTTCATCGCGGCCGCCGATGCAAACCCGGATGTGGATGTCATCGTTCTCGACGCCGGCGGCGATGTCGCCCGGCAGATCAGCCAGATGCAGGACCTGATTCAGCAAAGGGTCGATGCGATCATCATCTGGCCGACCGACGGTCAGGCGCTGGTTCCCGCCGTGCGGAATGCCCATCGCGAGGACATTCCGGTGATCGTGACCAATTCGAACATCGCCGAAGCTGGGATGGAGTTCATTTCGGCCTTTTCGGGCCCGAACAACATCCAGCAGGGAATCTATTCCGCCGAGATGATGTGCGACGCGCTGGACGGGGAAGGCCAGATCGTGCAGATCACCGGTATGCCCGGCTACACCACCGCCATCGAACGCCAGAAGGGCTTCGATGACCGTCTGGCCGAATTGTGCCCCGATGTCGAGCAACTCGACATACAGCCCGGCGACTGGAACCGTGAACGCGCGCAGCGCACCATGGAAACCTTCCTGACCCGCTTCGATCAGATCGACGGCGTGTATTCGGGCGATGACAATATGGGCGTGGGCGCGCTGAACGCCGCCATCGCGGCGGATCGCGCCGACGGAATGGTGTTCATCGGCGCCACGAATTTCGCGGTCGGCTATGACGCCATGGAACGCGGCGAATACTATGGCTCGGTCTATCAGTCCCCGGTCGACGATGCCGAGGCCGCCTTGCAGACGGCCCTTGATGTTCTGGCGGGCGAGGATGTGCCGAAGCTGAACTATTTCGACACGCCCAAGATCACTCAGGATAACATGCAAGAGTTCGACCGCCCGGTGTTCTGAGCGGCGTGTCGGGCATCAAGGCATGACTGCCCTGAGCTGATGCGCGGGCCGCGCGCAAAGCTGCGCGGCCCCGCTGCCGTGCTGCGTCGGGGAGGGCGCAGCGCCATACGAGTCTGGGAGGAGCCGGATGCTGTTGACCCGCCTCAAGGCCGGGGGGCCCGCGATCGCGAAGCAGGGCATTCTCGTGGCCTTCGTCCTGTTCATGATCGCCTTTTCGCTCATGTCGGACAGGTTCATGACCGCCGACAACATCATGTCGGTTCTGCGTCAGTCTTCGATCATCGGGGTGATGGCGCTGGGGGTCACGATCGTGGTGATCGGCGGCAATCTGGATCTGTCCGTCGGGTCGATGCTGTCCTTCGCCACGGTCCTGGTCGTCGATCTGCATGACAAGCTCGGGCCGGAACTGGCGATTCCGGTCATGGTCGTGGCGACGCTCTGCCTCGGCGCGATCAACGGGTTCCTGATCGGCATATTGCGGCTCAACTCGCTGATCGTCACGCTGGGCATGTTGTCGGCCATTCAGGGGCTGGTGCTGATCTACAGCGGCGGGCAGAATGTCGATATCGCGGATCAGAGCGGCACGTGGTTCGCGGTCTTCGGGCGCGGCGCGGTCTTCGGCATTGCCACGCCGATCATCATCTTCGGTGCGCTGGCCTTGCTGCTGCATGTGATAATGACCAGCATGCCTTTCGGCCGCAGGGTTTATGCCGTCGGCGGCAATCCGACCGCATCGGTGTTTTCGGGGATTCCGCGCTCGCGCGTGGTGTTTGCGACTTACCTGATCTCGGCGCTTTGCGTGTCGGTTGCGGCCATCATCCTGGGCAGCCGGGTGATGGGATCGCAGAACAATGTCGGGCAGGGATACGAACTGCAGGTTCTGGCCGCCGTCATTCTGGGCGGGACCTCGCTGCTGGGCGGTGCCGGTAGCATCCTGCGGACGGTTCTGGGCGTCCTGATGCTGGCCTTCATCCAGAACGGCCTGATCCTTATGGGGCAGCCCTACTACACTCAATGGCTGGTCACCTGGGCGGTCATCATCGTCGCGGTCTGGCTCGATGTCGCTGCCAAGCGCGGGCGGCTGTTTTCTCCGATAGCATGAGGAAGGATTAGGCATGAGCCAAGTCGTGTTGACACTGCTCAAGATTGCCCCGCTGCGCTGGCTGATGCGCAACCCGATCTGGGGCTTCGTGATCCTCATCTTCGTCTTCTTCAGCTTCGCGTCGGATCACTTCTTCGACTACCGCAACTTTCAGAACATTGTCGTGCAGACCTCGACCATCGGGTTGATCGCGCTGGGAATGACGCTGATCATGATCAACGGCAATATCGACCTGTCGGTGGGGGCCACGCTGGCGCTGGCCGCGGCCTTCGCGGTCGATGTGCAAAGCTGGGCGATGTTCGCCACCTGGGGCAACTGGCAGATCCTGCCCGCGGTCACCCTTGCCCTGCTGGTCGGGACCGCGCTGGGCGCGTTCAACGGGCTGATCGTGTGGAAGACCGGTGTCGATGCCTTCATCGTCACGCTCGGCGCGATGCTGGGCATTCGCGGGCTGGTCTTCGTCTATACCGGCGAGTCCTCGCTCTACGCGATGAATTTCGCCTATTCCGATTTCAGCGCCCTCTCGATCGGACCGCTTCCGGTGCTGGCGGTAATCTTCCTCGCGCTCACCCTTGCGGTTCATCTGCTGTTGTCGCGCACGGTCCACGGGCGAAATACCTATGCCGTGGGCGGCAACCGTGAGGCCGCGGTGAATGCCGGTATCCGTGTCGGCCCGCACATGATGGTAAATTTCATGATCATCGGCTTTCTGGCGGCGCTGTCCGGGGTGCTCCTGTCCACTCAGATGGGGGCAGCCACGCCCAATCTGGGCCGCGATTACGAGTTGTGGGTGATCACGGCTGTCGTGCTGGGGG
>CAZMBT010000263.1:0-3366 GCA_964564395.1 uncultured Alkalilacustris sp. | reverse complement strand
TCGCGCCGGACAAGCTCAGGGTGGCCGATGCCGATCAGCGCAAGCTCTACGACCTCATCTGGAAGCGCACCATCGCCTGCCAGATGGAGGCCGCACGGCTGGAACGCACCACGATCGAGATCGGGGACCCGACCGGAGAGGTCGGATTGCGTGCGACCGGGCAGGTCGTCCAGTTCGACGGTTTCATGCGCGTCTACGAGGAAGGCCGCGACGATGCCGAGGACGAGGAATCGCGCCGCCTGCCGCCGGTGAAGGAGGGCGACGGGCTCAGCCCCGCGGCAGGCGCCCAGCAGGCCGCCTTCGTCAAGGCGGCAGGCCTTGAGGACGCGGTCATCGAGCCACCCGCCGCCCCCGGTCTGCAACGCGCCGACACGGCCATCGCCGATGCGGCGGGTGCGGTTCTGGCACTGCAGCATTTCACCCAGCCGCCGCCGCGCTATACCGAGGCCACCCTGGTCAAGAAGATGGAGGAGTTGGGCATCGGCCGCCCCTCCACCTACGCCAGCATCGTCACCACGATCCAGGACCGCGGCTATGTGCGCAAGGACAAGAACCGCCTGATCCCGGAGGACAAGGGCCGCCTGGTCACGATTTTCCTGCTCAACTATTTTCGCAAGTACCTGTCCTACGATTTCACCGCGCGGCTGGAGGAGCAGCTCGACGACATCTCGGCCGGCGCGCGGAATTACAAGGAGGTGCTGGAGGCGTTCTGGCGCGATTTCTCCGCCCATCTCGAAGAAACCGCCGATCTGCGTATCACCGAGGTGCTGGAACAGATCGATGAAGTCCTGGCGCCGCGCCTCTATCCGGATCCTGGCGATGGCTCGGACCCCCGGCTTTGTCCGCATTGCGGGGTTGGTCGGTTGGGCTTGAAGACCGCGCGTTCGGGCGGGGCGTTCCTGGGCTGCTCGAACTACCCGGAATGCCGCTATACCAGGCCCATATCCGGCCCGGAGGGCGACGACGCCTTCATCGGGCCCGACGGCAAGCTGCTGGGCCATGACGCGGGCGATCCGATCACCCTGCGCACCGGCCGATTCGGCCCCTATGTGCAGCGCGGCGAGGCCACCGAGGAGGTCCCGAAACCGCCGCGCGCCTCGCTTCCCAAGGGCTGGGCACCCGAGGAGATCGATCTCGAAAAGGCGCTGATGCTGTTGTCGCTGCCCCGCGAGATCGGTGCCCACCCCGAGGACGGCGAACCCGTTCTTGCGGGGATCGGCCGCTATGGCCCCTATGTGCGCCACGGTCGCACCTATGCAAACCTGCCGCAGATCGACGAGGTCTGGACGGTGGGCATGAACCGCGCCGTCGAACTCATCGCGCAAAAGGCATCGCGCGGGCGCAAGACAGCCGAACCGCTCAAGGATCTGGGCGAGCATCCCGAAGGCGGCGCCGTGGCGGTGATGGACGGGCGTTATGGCCCGTATGTCAAATGGGGCAAGATCAACGCGACCCTGCCAAAGGAAACCGACCCACAGGCCGTCGGCATGGACGAGGCCGTTGCCCTGCTGGCCGAAAAGGCTGCGAAATCGGGCAAGAAGGCACCCGCGAAAAAGGCTGGTTCGAAAGGCGCCGCGAAGGCCGCGGCGAAGGGGACGGCGAAGTCCGGGGCAAAGGCGACCTCGAAATCGGGAACGGCCGGCAAGAAGACAGCGACCGGGAAGACGGGCGCGACAAGGGCGGAAGGCGCGTCGCGCAGCCGGAAAACCGCCGGCGCCGACCCGCAGGGCTGAGATCCCGGCCGCATTGACTTGGCGCGGGCGGCGGGCCACAACGCGGCGAGACTGTCAAAGCGGGGGGATTACCCATGAAGAAGATCTACGGCTCGGCGGCCGAGGCGCTCGACGGGCTGCTGCGCGACGACATGACGATCGCAGCGGGCGGTTTCGGTCTGTGCGGCATTCCGGAGCTTCTGATCGCCGCGATCCGCGATTCCGGGGTCAAGGGGCTGACCGTGGCCTCCAACAATTGCGGGGTGGATGATTTCGGCCTCGGCCTGCTCCTGCAGACGCGCCAGATCAGGAAAATGATGTCGTCCTATGTCGGCGAGAACGACACCTTCATGCAGCAGTACCTCTCCGGCGAGCTGGAGCTGGAGTTCAACCCGCAAGGCACGCTGGCCGAGCGCATGCGCGCCGGCGGCGCGGGCATCGCGGGCTTCTACACCAAGACGGGCGTGGGCACGCGCATCGCCGAGGGCAAGGAACACAAGGAGTTCGACGGCGAGACGTATGTACTCGAGCGCGGCATCGTCGCCGATCTGTCGATCGTGAAAGCCTGGAAGGCCGATGACACCGGCAATCTGGTGTTTCGCAAGACGGCGCGCAACTTCAACCCGCCCGCCGCGATGGCCGGGCGCGTCTGCGTCGCCGAGGTCGAGGAGATCGTGCCGCGCGGCAGCCTCGATCCCGACTGTATCCACCTGCCCGGCATCTATGTGCACCGCCTGATCCAGGGCGAGCACGAGAAGCGGATCGAAAAGCGCACCCTGCGCGAGGCGTAACGCCCCTCCCCGGCGCTGACCGGGTCGAGACGGCACCAAGAACGGAGGCGAGACAATGCCCTGGGACCGCAATCAGATGGCCGCCCGCGCGGCGAAGGAACTCGAGGACGGGATGTACGTCAATCTCGGCATCGGCATTCCGACGCTGGTGGCGAACTACATCCCCGACGGCGTCGACGTGACGCTGCAATCGGAAAACGGGATGCTGGGCATCGGCCCCTTCCCCACCGAAAACGAGGTCGACCCCGACCTGATCAACGCCGGCAAGCAGACCGTGACCGCGCTGGAGCGGACGAGCTTCTTCGACAGCGCCGAAAGCTTCGCCATGATCCGCGGCGGCAAGATCAACATGGCCATCCTCGGCGCCATGGAAGTGGCCGAGAACGGCGATCTGGCCAACTGGATGATCCCCGGCAAGTTGATCAAGGGCATGGGCGGAGCGATGGATCTGGTGGCCGGTGTGAAGCGCGTCGTGGTGGTGATGGATCACACCAACAAGGCGGGTGAGCCCAAGCTGCTCAAGGAATGCACATTGCCGCTGACCGGCACCGGTGTCGTCAACCGGATCATCACCGATCTGGGTGTCCTCGACGTGGTCGAGGGCGGGCTGAAGATCGTGGAGACCGCGCCGGACGTCACCGAGGCCGAGATCCGCGAGAAAACCGAGGCGAAGATCGTCAACTGACGCCGTTTTCGCTTCCCGCCGGTGCCCGCCGAGTCCTGCGCGCCGGTACGCGAACTCCGCGTTTTCCGCTTTCAGCGGAAAGCCTCCGGCGGGGATATTTCGACACAGTGAAGTCGGGAGCGTACGAATCACGCCCTGCCTTGACAGGCAGGGCGCTTCACTGTGGCGGTCATCGGCG
>CAZMBT010000262.1:0-3386 GCA_964564395.1 uncultured Alkalilacustris sp. | reverse complement strand
GCACGCTGGTGCTCGATGCGCTCCTGCCGGGCAAGCGGCTGTGGCTGTTCGCCACGGGCACCGGGATCGCCCCCTTCGCCAGCCTGATCCGCGACCCCGAGACCTATGAGCGCTATGACGAGGTCATACTGATGCACACCTGCCGCGAGCGGGCCGAGCTGGAGTACGGCCGCCGGCTTGTGGACAGCCTCGAGGACGATCCGCTGATCGGCGAGTTCGTCGCGGGCAAGCTGCGCTATTATCCGACGACGACGCAGGAAGACAGCCCCGCGACAGGTCGCATCACCGACAATCTGACCAGCGGCAAGGTGTTCGACGACCTGGGGATCGCCCCGATCACCCCGGAGCAGGATCGCGCGATGGTCTGCGGTTCGCTGGGATTCAACACGGATATGAAAGCCATTCTCGAAGGCTGGGGCCTGGAGGAAGGCGCCAACAGCGCACCGGCCCAGTACGTCGTCGAGAAGGCTTTCGTCGGCTGACGGCGCAGTGCGCGCGCTGCGCCGGGCCGGCAAAGCCGGGGGCGCAGCGCAACAGCTTGATCTACTGGGCGTCGAGGTCGTCGGACTCTTCGGGTGAGATGCCCAGCATCGCATCACCGGCGCTGCGCGCCGCCCGTGCCGCCTGATCCATCGCGCGTTCCGCCGCTTGCATTGCCTCTTCCGCCGCACGCGCCGCGGCTTCGGCCGCTTCCTGAGCAGCGTCGGTGCCGACCGCCTGAGCCGCCTCCTGCGCGACATCGGCGGATTCGACCGCCTCGGTCGCGTCCCGCGTCGCCTGCGAGGCCGCCTGCTGCGCGGTGCTGGCGGCATCGTCGGCATCGGCTTCGGAGCCGGAAACCGCCGCCTCATGCGCGGCATCGGCGGCGCTGCGGGCCTGCTCCTCGGCCGCTTGCGCTTCCTGAGCCGAGTGCGTGGCGACATCGGCGGCATCCTGTACCGTCACCTCGTCGGCCGTGCCGAGCTGTTCCGCGGCGCGCTCATTCATCTCGTCCATGGCGCGCGCGGCTTCCTCGACGGCGTCCTGCGCCGCCTCCGATGCCGTATCGCCGGCATCCTCGGCCGCGTCGACGGCATCGCGAAACACCTCTTCGGTCGCATCCGCGGCTTCATCGACGACATCGGCTGCCGTGTCGGCCTGATCGCCGGGCGCATCCTCGGCCCCGGTCACCTCGGTGTCGTCCTGAAGGGCCGCGTCCTCATCGGCCGGGGCAAGCTCGTCCTCGGCGGGCGCTTCTTCGTCCGCGGGCTCTTCGTCAAGAATGACCGGGTCGTCGGTGTCCTGCATCGCCGGATCGTCCTCGATGACGCCGTCCTCGGTGCCGATGACCGCGTCACCATTGTCAGGGACTGGCGTGACCACCACTTCGTCATCGCCCTGCATCAGGACATAGATCCCGGCGGCGACGACGATCACGGCGAGTGCGATAACCAGATTTCTGTTCATGTCCGGATCTCCGGTAAGATGGCTGTGCTAAGTTGTTGCAGGTCATATGTCATCAATGCCGCGTTTTGAAAAGACGCTGCCGCATCATTGCACGAGCGCAACGGCGCATAAGCGGAATCCGGCTTGAATCGCGCCCGTTACAAGGCTATTTTTGCGTCTCGGTTGTGAAACAGAAGGAAGCATAGCCATAGCCCGCAGACCACACAACGCCCCGCCGGCACGCGATACCGGTCCTCGCGTCAATGAACGCATCCGCGCACCGGAGATCCGCCTGATCGGGGCCGATGGCGAAAATGTCGGCGTCACGACGCCGCGCGAGGCCCTCGAAATGGCGACGCAGGCCGGCCTCGATCTGGTCGAGATATCGCCGAATGCCAACCCCCCGGTCTGCAAGATCATGGATTTCGGCAAGTTCAAGTATGAACAGCAAAAGCGCGAATCCGAAGCGCGCAAGAAGCAGAAGACGATCGACGTCAAGGAAGTCAAGTTCCGGCCCAACACCGACACCCATGACTACGACGTCAAGCTGCGCAACGTTCTGCGGTTCCTCGAAGGCGGCGACAAGGTGAAGGTCACCTTGCGGTTTCGCGGGCGCGAGATGGCACATCAGGATCTGGGGCGCGACCTGCTCAAGCGTATCGCCGAGGATGTCGGCGAGCAGGGCAAGGTGGAGAACATGCCGAAGGTCGAGGGCCGTCAGATGATCATGATGATCGGGCCGCGCTGAGCCGGATCGCGCGCAGCGCCCGTTGATTTCGCCCGCCGCATGGCGGGCGTTGTCGTTTTTGCGGCGAAATCAAGCTCGGGCCGCGCAATTCGCCGGAGTCGGGGGCCCGGCTGCGGCTGCGCAGCCGGGCTGCGGCGTTTCGTCAGCCGGCCGCCGCAACCGCGCGGCGGGTCATCACCGCGGTCAGATGCGCCCGGTATTCCGGGCTGCCATGCAGATCTCCGATCATGCCGTCTGCGGGCAGATTCAACCCGTCAAGCGCGGCGGCGCTGAAATCCTTCGCCAGCGCATCCTCGGCGGCCGACCAGCGAAACACCCCTTCCTCCGAAGCGCCTGTGACCGCCACGCGCACGCCGTCGGAGTAACGCGCGACGAACACCCCGGTCAGCGCGAAACGCGAGGCCGGCTGCACGAATTTCTGGTAATGCGCCGCCTGCGGCACCTTGAAGCGAACCGCGGTGATGAGTTCCCCCTCCTCCAGCGCGGTGGTGAACATGCCCTCGAAGAAATCGTCGATGGCAATCTCGCGCGTCGATGTCTCGATCACCGCGCGCGAGGCGAGCGCCGCCGCCGGATAGCAGGCGGAGGGGTCGTTGTTGGCAAGGCTGCCGCCGATGGTGCCGCGATTGCGCACTGCCGGATCACCGATCTGCCCGGCCAGCGCGGCCAGCGCCGGGTAATGCGCTGCAGCCTCGCGCGCCACAGTGGCGTGGGTGGTCGCAGCGCCGATGCGCAGCGTGTCCCCCTCGGCGCTGACGCCTTTGAGCGCGTCGATCCCCGCAAGGCTGACCAGCCGCGAAGGCTGGGCCAACCGCGCCTTCAGGGTCGGGATCAGGGTCTGCCCTCCACCCAGGGCCTGCGCATCCTCGTGCTGCAGCGCCTTGAGGGCGTCATCGAGGGTCGTCGCGCGCTCGAATTCGAATGCATACATGGCTCTCTCCCTTGCTCGGGCTTACGCCGCGTTGATGGCGGCCCAGACGCGGCTCGGCGTCAGCGGCATGTCGATATGGGTGATCCGGTCGTGGCCGCCGCGCTGCAGCGCATCGACCACGGCATTGACCACCGCCGGCGGCGATCCGATGGCGCCGGCCTCACCACAGCCCTTCACCCCCAGCGGATTGTGCGTGCACGGCGTCTGGCAGGAGTGATCCACCGCGTAGAAGGGCAGATCATCGGCGCGCGGCATGGTGTAATCCATGTAGCTGCCATTCAC
>CAZMBT010000261.1:0-3396 GCA_964564395.1 uncultured Alkalilacustris sp. | reverse complement strand
TTTTCCGCAAGTCCGATCAGGTCGGCGCGTGGCAGGCCGCAATGGCCGTCGCTCATTGCCTCGGTCAGCGCAAAGGAAACCCCCGCCCGCACCCGGATCATGGCGGTCTTCTCGATGCCGAGCTTCTCGGCGATCGTGTCGGCCGTGCGAAACCCGATGCCCCGGATATCCTTCGCCAGCTGATAGGGGTTCTCGCTCATGACCTGCACCGCGTCGGTGCCGTAGGTCTTGAAGATGCGCACCGCGCGCGCCGTGCCGACGCCGTGCTCGTGCAGGAAGACCATGATCTCGCGAATGACCTTCTGATCCGCCCAGCCGGCGGTGATCCTCGCGGCGCGCTTCGGGCCGATGCCCGCCACGTCGCGCAAGCGCTCGGGGTTAGCCTCGATGATGTCGAACACGTCATTGCCGAACATCTTGACCAGACGCTTGGCATAAATGGGCCCGATCCCGCGAATCATCCCGGAGCCGAGATACTTCTCGATGCCCTCGACGCTGGACGGCTCGGAGGTTTTCAGGAACTGTGCCTTGAACTGCAGGCCGTGGGTGCGATCGTTAACCCATACGCCAGACGCCGTGACCCACTCCCCGGCCGAGATCATCGCCGCATGGCCCACGGTCGTGACCAGATCGCGGTGCCCTCTGGCCTTCACCCTCAGCACGCAGAACCCGCTCTCCTGGCTGTGGAAGGTGACGCGCTCGACCAGCCCCGAAATAACTTCGGAGGTCGTGTCCTGGCTTGCCTTGCTTCTGTCGACCACGCGCCAGGATCGCCTTACAGCTCGACGTTCACGACCATGCTCTCTGGGTCGATCGCGCGGCGCTGCTGCGCGATTTCTGCGACCAGGCGGCCAAGTGCACGCTCATTCTGATAGGTCAACCGACACGCCTCCGCAAAGCGCGCGAACATCTCGGGCTCAAGCGCATAGTCCTCGCGCTGGGCGACGTCGTCTTTCGACACGATCGCCCGGCCGATGTGATCTCCGTAGAAAAGCGACAGACGGGTGTCCTGTAGTCGGGCGACGACATCCACGCGGCCCTCGCGGACGATCTCTCCGTTCTCGTCGACGGCATCGGCCTTCGGGTCGCGAAGGCGGACGGGCTTGCCCAGCGACCGGTTATCGTAGAGCGCAGCCCAGCGGTCCAGATGTCCGTAGAAATAGCCGACACCCGGCTGCGCGATGGCGCCCATGAGAAGCGGGCGCCTGCCATCGGACCCTCCGATCGCGGTGATGCTCATGATGGCCGTGGTCATGGGGTCCCTCCGTCACTGCAGCTCGCGCCCGAACCAGCGGACGCGCCCGACGATATTGACCTCCTCGGCGGTGCATTCATAGGGCGAATACTGATGGTTGTCGGAGATGATGCGCACGCGCGCCGGATCGCTCATCGGGACATGCTCCAGCCGCTTGGCAACGAGGCCCAGACCGTCATGCAGCACGAAGATCCCCGGCGGGATGGGGTTGCGGCGGTTCATGTCGACCAGGATGACATCGCCATCGTGAAGTGTTGGCGTCATGCTGTCGCCCTGCACATCCATGACGCGCAGCATGGACGGGGCGGCCTTCAGGTTGTCGCGGATCCAGACCTTGCGGAAATGGAAGTCCCGCCCGGAGCTTTCCTCGCTGGCCACGATCGCGCCCCCGCCCATGGCCGGGCGGGCGCGCACATGCTGAATCGACACGAAGGCGTCCTGGTAACCTTCCGCGATCGGATCGTCGCCCTCCACGCGCCCCTTTCCCGTCAACAGCCAGTCCGGGTCGACCCGGACGACATTTGCGATCCGGCCGAGCTTTTCGATGTTGGGGGTTTGCGAGCGGCCGCGCAGGATGTCGTAGACGAAGGAGCGGTTGACCCCGGCTGCGCGCGCGACTTCGGCGACCGACAGGCCGAGCTGTCGGATCCGGGCGCGCAGGCGTTCGTGCATTGGCACGGACATGTCAATCCTCCTTTTGATCGTTTGTGGAAAAGACAGGATTGCAACGCGGATGTCAACAGAATAGAACAATACAAGAACATATACAGCAAAGGGATTCGAGGATGCGGGTGGAACGCGATGCATTTGAGCTGTCCGAGCTTGCCGAACGCTGGAACATCGCGGGGGCCGACATCCGCTATCTTGTGGCCAGTGACAGGATGCCGCTCTCGGTGCGCATCGTCGCGCAGCCTGCGATCCTGCATGCCGAAGAGCGCACGGCTGACAGCGCGCCCTTCTGGGTTCCGGTCGAGGAGAAGATGTTCTCCGGCCTGGGGGATCTGGCGTTGCGGGACGCGTTCCGGCTGGTGCGCGACGGGGAGGGACAGGTACGCACCCTCTTTCTTCCCGATGACCGGATGCTGACGCTGCGCGGGGGCGAGGGGATCTGCTTTTCTCATGTCGATCTGCTTGTGCGCCGCGAGCGCGCCGAGGCGCTCGAATGCGCGTTGCTCGGTGCGCCTCTCGAGAGGCAGGATACGTTCGACTTCCGGCTGTTTGTCTATGACGATCAGGAGTTTGCCTTCACGTTGCCGCAAGCGCGCGCGCTCGAGTTCATGCTGGCGCAGACGCGGGACGGCGCGCCCGATCAGCATTACGGCAACATCCTGAATGCCGTCGGATCCTCCTCGCAGCGGCTGAGTAGCCTGTTCAGCCGCAAGCCCTACTGGTCGCGGTTGTTGCGCAAGACCGAGGGTCGGCGCGGATGGTATCATCTCGATCCGGATTTCGTGGTCTGGTTGCTCACCCGCCGCTGACACAAGTCGTCTTCGCTGTGCCGCCCGCCGCTTCGGCGGGCGTCTTGATTCGTGCCCTCGCGAGGGATCCCGCGGCCGGCATGTCTGCATCTGGTATGCATCTCGTCTGCACTCGTATGCGCTTGTCTGCACCGGCGGCCGGGCGCGCCGTTCGGGACGCGAAATCAATCCTGTAGGAAAATTCGACGTGCATCCCACCTGTGGGACGTCTGCATACCGCAAAACTGGCATCCCTTCTCCTGACGCATCGAGACAGGAGACGCCGATGACAGCTCAGTTTCTCAACCAGGTTCACCTCGCGCGGCGCTGGCAGATCAGCCCGCGCACGCTGGAGCGCTGGCGCTGGAAAGGGCAGGGGCCAGCCTTCGTCAAGGTTGGTGGCCGCGTCATCTACCGGCTCGAGGATGTCGAGGCCTATGAGAGCGGCCGGCGCTGCGAAAGCACGACGCAAGGCACCGCGCTGCGGGTGGCGCAATGATCCTCGCGCATTTCACACCGGGTCCGCGGGCCGAAGCGGCACGTGGTGCAAACCGTGATCCCGAGATCACCGACATCGACCTCTATGCCTGGGTCGCACAAGCCGAGGCCGGTGATGTTCTGATCTATCACCGCGGGTTTCTCGTGGTTGATGCGGACAAGACGGTCTCGACGCTGCGAGCGCAG
>CAZMBT010000260.1:0-3401 GCA_964564395.1 uncultured Alkalilacustris sp. | reverse complement strand
CCGGCACCCGCCGGACGTTCGGGCGTCATTCTTCGCCCTCCATTTCAACTTGCGGTCAATCTAGGCAAGGCGGGGCGTTGGTGCAAGCGCAGGTTGGGGCCGCGCCCCGCACGGATCCCGTTCAGGGCCGGCCGCCGTCGCCAAGGCGCCGCATATCTGCTAGATGCGACGGGGTTTTCAGCAGGAGGAACGGCGATGACATTTCGGGCACTGGTCGTGAACAAGACGGCCGATGGCGATGCCGAGGCGCAGGTGCAGACGCTCGACGAGGCGCAGCTGCCGGAAGGGGATGTGACCGTCGCGGTGGAGTATTCGACGCTCAACTACAAGGACGGCTTGTGCCTGTCGCCCGGCGGCGGCGGGCTGGTGCGGTCGTGGCCGCATGTGCCGGGAATCGATTTCGCCGGCACGGTGGAACACAGCGACGACCCCCGCTATGCGGCGGGCGACAAGGTCGTGCTGACCGGCTGGCGCGTGGGCGAGGTGCATTGGGGTGGCTATGCCGAAAGGGCGCGGGTGCGCGGCGACTGGCTGGTGCCGTTGCCCGACGGGCTGACCACGCGCCAGGCGATGGCGGTGGGGACGGCGGGGTTCACCGCGATGCTGGCGGTGATCGCGCTGGAGGATCACGGCCTGGCGCCGGGGCAGGGACCGGTGCTGGTGACCGGAGCGGCCGGGGGCGTCGGGTCGGTGGCGACGGCGATTCTGGCGCAGCTGGGCCATGAGGTGGCCGCCGTGACCGGCCGCCCCGAATCCGAGGCCTATCTGAAGGGGCTGGGCGCGCAGCGTATCGTGCCGCGCGCCGAACTGGCCGAAACCGTCAAGCGCCCCCTCGAATCCGAGACCTGGGCGGGATGCGTCGACGCCGTGGGCGGCGCCATGCTGGCGCGCGTGCTGGGGCAGATGAAATACGGCGCCTCCGTCGCGGCGGTCGGGCTGGCAGGCGGCGCGCAGCTGCCCGCAACGGTGGTGCCGTTCCTGCTGCGCAACGTGAACCTGCTGGGCATCGACAGCGTGATGCGCCCGCGCGCCGATCGTCAGCGCGCATGGGCGCGGATCGCGGGTGATCTGCCGCTTGACAAGCTCGACGCGATGATCCGTCCCGCCACGCTCGAGGAGTTGCCGGCGCTTGGCGCGCAGATTCTGAAGGGGCAGGTGCAGGGACGGGTCGTGGTGGACCCACGCGCTTAGCGCATGTCGCGCCGGAGCGGATTCGGGACCGCCCGGGGCGCTTGCGGCCCGGGCATGCGCCCGCCCGACAGTCGGGCGCATGCCCTCTTTTCCACCGAGACCAATCCCGATCAAACACGACACGCTGTCGCGTCGTGGCGGACTCACGCGACCAGGGTCGTGACGGACCCATGCGGTTGCGGGAGCCGCGGCGCAATGCCGTTGGGGGTGGTTGGACCCGCGCGACTGACAGAACGCGGGTCCAGCCGGCGCCTGCGGGCTCAGCCGAAGCGGCAGAGCCTCTTGAGCGGGCGCAACGCGGTGTCGCGCGCTGTCGTTGCGGGTGCAATCGTGATGCAGTCTTCGCCCGGAAGCCAGTCGGCCGGGGTCGCCGCGGATTGCGCATCACCGAATTGCAGCGCCTCGACTGTGCGCAACAGCTCCTCGGTGCTGCGCCCGATCGTGATCGGATATTCGAAGATCATGCGCACGCGCAGTTTCGGGTCCACGATCACGGTCTTGCGCACGGTCAGCCCCGGCGCCGCGCGCGGGTGGATCATCCCGAGTGCGCGCGACAGCCGTGCCGCACGATCTCCCATGAGCGGGAACCGCGGCGGTGTTTCGGTCTCCTGCGCGATCTCGTCGAGCCAGCGCTTCTGGGTCGTCACATCGTCGCGCGACATGCCCAGGAGCTTCACACCCATCTGCTCCAGCTCGTCCTGGGCCGCGGCCATGCCGCGCAATTCGCTTGTGCACACAGGGGTGAAGGCTGCGGCAAAGCTGAACAGGACGCACCAGGAACCCTCGGCCCATGGATGAAATGTCAGCGGCCCCTGCGTCGAGTCCGCGCTGAAATTGGGAAAGCTGTCGCCGATGCGCGGAATCCAGCGCGTGGTCGTGCGGTAGTTGGGCGGAATCTCGATCCAGTGATCGCTCCGCTGGCGGTTGAAGAAAGGTACAAGGGTCATCCTGGGCCTCTTTCCTGCCGAGGTTTCGGGGAAACAGACAACCTATTAATCACTACGGGACCATATAGTCGCCCCAAGGTTGACCATATCGACGATTGTGGCCGAATTTTGACCAGCCTGCCACAAAAGTGTGCAGCCATGCCGTTACCGGTATGGGAGGCATCCGCCCGGCGCGCGCGCGGCGTGGCGATGGCGATTCGTTCAATATGAATGGGATTTCGGGCTATCAGTCGACGGTCAGCGGCGCGTCGAGCCAGTGCTCCTGCAGGTTGGTGCCGGGACCGATGCGATCGATCACGGCGAACAACCCGGGATTGTTCAGCGGCGTCAGCACGCCGTGCCACACCCCGCGCAGATAGTTGACCCCCTGTCCCGGCGCCGTGAGAAAGGCGCGCGGCGCACCGGGCCGGTCGCCGGCATCCGGCGCGACGATGACCAGAAACGGATCCGTGCCCATCGGGATGAAGGCCTGACTGCCGTCGGGGTGGCGTTCCAGCATCTCAAGGCGCAGCGGCAGGGCGCGCGGCTCGGCCCGAAAGAGCGAGATGCCCGCGCGCCCGTCTTGGCCGAAGTCGAGCCGCGCAAGGTCGTGCCAGCGCCCGCACAGGCCCTGATTGATGATGCGGTCCGGCGCGTCCGCCGCTTCGAGCACATCGCCGAAGGGGGCGAAGGCCTCCGCCGTCAACGGTTCGGTGGCGATCTTGCGGCTCATCGCGGCGCGCCCAGTGCGGGGTGGCGGTTCACGTCCTTGTAGAGCAGGTAGCGAAACGGCTCCGCCCCGCCGGCGTAGCAGGCCTGCGGACAGAAGGCGCGCAACCACATGTAATCCCCGGCCTCCACCTCCACCCAGTCGCGATTGAGCCGATAAGCCGCCTTGCCCTGCAGCACGAAGAGCCCGTGCTCCATCACATGCGTTTCCTCGAAGGGGATCACCCCGCCCGGCTGAAACGTGACGATGTTGACATGCATGTCATGCGCCAGATCGTCGGGGTCGACGAAGCGGGTGGTGGCCCAGCGGCCCTCGGTGTCGGGCATCGCGATGGGGGCGATGGCAGCCTCGGATGTGACGAAGGGGGCGGGCGGCGCGATCCCCGCCGCCGGCGCGTAGCGCTTGCGCAGCCAGTGAACCCGCAGCGTATCGGTGGCTTCGAGCGTCCAGCCCGCGCCGGGCGGCAGATAGGCATAGCTGCCCGCTTCCAGCCCGTGCTCGACCCCGTCGAGCCGCAGCCGCCCCGCGCCGCCCGTCACATAGAGCACGCCCTG
>CAZMBT010000259.1:0-3419 GCA_964564395.1 uncultured Alkalilacustris sp. | reverse complement strand
AGGCCAGCGCGATGGTGATCGTCGGGAACAGGATGTGGAACGATATGTTCGCGGCAAACTGGATGCGCGACAGCAGCAGGGTATCGAGCGCTTCCATGATGTCATCCTTTCGATGTCAGCGGCCCCGGGCCCGCCGGGCGGTGCGTGCGGGCCCGTGCCCTAGAGATCGGCGCCGGGGCCGCCGATACAACGCGGCACGATGTACCAGCGGCAACAGGCCGCGCCCCTCAGAGCCGGCGCGTGGAGAAATACCAGTCCACGGTGTCGTAGCCCTCCTCGTGGCGCGTCTGCGCTTCTTCCGGGGTTCTCGGGGCCGGCACGATCACGGGATCGCCCGGATGCCAGTTCTCCGGCATGGCGCAGGCATTCTCGTCCGCCGTCTGTAGCGCCAGCAGCAGCCGGTGGATCTCGTCGACGGAGCGGCCGGCATTCATCGGGTAATAGACCATCGCGCGCAGCACGCCCTCGGGGTCGATGATGAAGGTGGCGCGCACGGCGGCGGTGTCGGAGGCGCCCGGCTGGATCATGCCGTAGGCCGAGGCGACCTTCATGTTCAGATCGGCGATGATCGGAAAGTCGATCGCGACGCCGAACTTCTCCTTGATGCTGAGCACCCAGGCGATGTGCGAATGCACGCTGTCGATCGACAGGCCCAGCAGCTCGGCATTCAGCGCGGTGAAGTCATCGGCGCGTTTGGCAAAGCCGATGAACTCGGTGGTGCACACGGGCGTGAAATCGGCCGGGTGCGAGAAGAGGACGAGCCATTTGCCGCGGTAATCGGCCAGCTTCTTCTGCCCGTGCGTGGTGGGGGCGTCGAAATCGGGGGCCTTCTCGTTGAGCCGGGGCATGGGAATCGGGGTCATGTCGGTCATGGGTCTTGCTCCGTTTGCTTGCCTTGATTGAGCATCGAGATAGACCCTTGCCCGTGATTTGTGAAACGAATAAAAAGCATAACTAAGATCGACAAAATAGATAACCGGGCATTGCCATGCTGACGCTCCGCCAGATGCGTTTTCTCGTCGCCCTGGCCGATGAGTTGAACTTCACCCGCGCCGCCGAGCGCTGCCATGTCACGCAATCGACGCTCAGCGCCGGGGTGCAGGCGCTGGAGGACCATCTGGGCCTGCGGCTGGTCGAGCGCAGCCGCCGCAGCGTAATGATGACCGAAACCGGCGCGGAGATCGCCGCGCGGGGCCGCGCCGTGCTGCTGGCCGCGCAGGAGATCGAGGAGATCGCCGCCGCGCAGCTTCGCCCCGATGAGGGCGATCTGCGGCTGGGCTCGATCCCGACGGCGGGGCCGTTCCTGCTGCCCGCGGCGCTGCCGCGCATCCGCAAGGCGTTTCCGAATCTGCGGCTCTATCTGCGCGAGGAACTGACCGAGAGCCTGCTTGACGGCGTAACCACGGGCCGGCTTGACCTTGCGCTGATCGCGCTGCCTTTCGATATCGGCGGGCTGGCCTGCAAGAAGCTGTTTACCGACGGCTACCACCTGGCCGCCCCGCGCGGGCATTGCGGCGCGCTCACCGATGAGGGCGAGCAGTTGCTGCTGCTGGAGAAGGGGCATTGCCTGCAGCGCCACGCACTCAGCGCCTATCCCGAAAGGCGGCTTGAGCAGGATGAAAGCGTCGCCGCCACCAGCCTGACCACACTGATTTCCATGGTCGGCGAAGGGCTGGGCATCACCTTGCTGCCCAACCTGGCGGTGGCAGCGGGGGTGGCGGCGCAGCATGACATCACTCTTGCGCCGCTGCCCGATGCGCTGCCGCGCGAGGTGGTGCTGGTGTGGCGCAAGACCTCGCCACGCGCTGCCGTGTTCGAAGGCATCGGCAAGGCGCTCATGCAGACCCATGCATTGATGAGCAGTCCGCCGCTGCCGAAGCTGTCCACACGCGCGATCCGGAACGCAGCGCAGTAGAAGACGTTCAACGCGAGGCCCACATCCGCTGCGGAATGATCGGCTTGACGATTGCTCGCTTAATAAACCATGAAGCCCTCTGAATGCCGGCTCCCCGCCCTTGTTACGCAGGCGACGCCCGTACCGACATGCCCGGCCCATGACGGACGATCGGTTAGGCTCCCGGCAGCCTTGAATACGGGCGCTCACGGCGCGCGCAGCCATTTCTTGCATTCTTTACTGCCTTTCTTCAGGCGCGCGCTTTCAGGACGGCTCACGGCTGTATTTCGTTGCGAGCAAACGGCGCCAAGGATGACAGCCAAGGCTCCACGCGCTTGCTGCCTGGGCGCTGAATGCAGCGCCCGTTTCGAGGGACTTGTCTCCGCCCTTTCGGAGGGTTACCTGTCCTTCGAACCGTTGGGGTGCCCGTTTCAGGGCTGAGAGGCGACTGCCAACCCATCGAACCTGACCCGGGTAATACCGGCGTAGGGAACGGTAAGACAGCACTGAACAGTGTGCTCACGCCGTCTCCTTGCGCTGGTATCAAACGCAAGGAGAGGCCGTTGGCTTCCATCGCATTGACCATAGCAGGGTCTGACTCGGGCGGCGGCGCGGGCATTCAGGCGGATCTGAAGACATTTTCTGCGCTGGGCGCCTATGGGGCCAGTGTCATCACGGCGCTGACGGCGCAGAACACCCGCGCTGTGACCATGGTCGAGCCCGCCAGCCCGGCGGTGATCGCAGCCCAGATTGCGGCGGTTTTCGACGATCTGGATGTGCGCGCGGTCAAGATGGGCATGCTGGGCGGGCCCGAGGCCATTGCATCCGTTGCGCGGGGGCTGGCGGGGCACGACTTGCCGATCGTCCTGGACCCGGTGATGGTGGCCAAATCCGGCGACCGCCTGCTGCCTGCGGGCGCCCTGGACGCTCTGCGGGACCGGCTTCTGCCCCGCGCGACTGTGCTGACCCCGAACCTGCCCGAGGCTGCGGATTTGCTGGGCTGTGCCGTTGCGCAGGACGAGGCCGAAATGACCCGGCAGGCCCAGGCGCTGCGCGCCAAGGGAGTCCGGGCCGTGCTGATGAAAGGCGGCCATGCCAGCGGGGCGGACTGCGTCGATCTGCTGGTCACCGCATCCGGCACCACCCGCCTGACTGCGCCGCGCCTGAATACGCGCAACACGCATGGCACCGGCTGCACGCTCTCGGCGGCGATTGCCGCCGGGTTGGCGCAGGGCATGGCGCTCGAGGCGGCGGTGCGCCGCGCGCATGGCTATCTGCAAGGCGCGATCGCGGCGGCAGATGGGCTGACCGTCGGCGCTGGCCACGGCCCCGTGCATCATTTCCACCAGGTCTGGGCCGATGGCTGACGTCACCATCATCGGCGCGGGCGTGGCCGGGCTTTGCGCGGCCCATGCGGCCTGCAAGGCGGGCCTGACCCCGCGTCTGATCGACCGCAATGGTGCGCCGGGTCCGCATGGCTGTTCCTGGTGGGCCGGCGGGATGCTCGCGCCCTATTGCGAAGGGG
>CAZMBT010000258.1:0-3426 GCA_964564395.1 uncultured Alkalilacustris sp. | reverse complement strand
AGCTGGCAGAAGATCGGCCCCTCGATGAAGCGAAACGCCCGGCTGCCATCGGCGGCGGTTTCCAGCACCTCGGCCCCGAGGATGTCCGCCGGCATCAGATCGGGGGTGAACTGGATACGGTTGCCCTGCAGCCCCATCACCGTGGCGAGCGTCTCCACAAGCCGCGTCTTGCCGAGCCCGGGCAGCCCCACCAGCAGCCCGTGCCCGCCGCTCAGCAGCGCCGTGAGCACCAGCTCCACCACCCGCTCCTGCCCGATGAAGCGGTGCTCCACGCTTTCGCGGGCCTCGACAAGGCGCGTGCCCAGCGCCTCGATGGTGGTGATCAGTTCCGCGTCATTGGCCATGTCCGACTCCCCGTGACCTTCCGGCGATGCAATCATATATGGTATCTGGACGCCACATATCCCGAACACAACGAATGGCCAAAATCATGTGCGCAGAAAACGCCGCCGCCCCTTCGGCGGAAAGCCTCGCCGAAAGCGCCCGCGCCGCCGCCGGAGGCGGGATTCCGCCGGTGCATGAATGGGACCCGCCCTTCTGCGGCGACCTTGACATGCGCATCGCGCGCGACGGGACCTGGTTCTACCAGGGAACGCCGATCGGACGCCCGGCGCTGGTGCGGCTGTTCTCGTCGATCCTGCGCAAGGATGGCGACGACTATTTCCTGGTCACCCCGGTCGAGAAGGTCGGCATCACCGTCGATGACGCGCCCTTCGTGGCGGTCGATTTCGAGGTCGCCGGGACGGGACAGGATCAGGTGATCACCTTCATCACGCATGTCGGCGACCGCGTCGCGGCCGGGCCCGAGCATCCGATCCGCGTGGAACGCGACGACGAAACCGGCGAACCGTCGCCCTATGTGCATGTGCGCGCGCGGCTGGAGGCGCTGATCGACCGCAAGAGCTTCTACCGCCTCGTGGATCTCGGGACGCATGCCAGCCATGACGGCGCGCGCTGGTTCGGCCTCTGGTCGGGCGGCACGTTCTTTCCGGTGATCCCCTCGCAGGACCTGCCCTGACACGATGAAGACGCACGCCCCTGCGCCGGCGCGCAGACCCTGCGCGGCGAATCGCGCTTGCCCCGCCCCGCCCCGGGTGGCAGGCATACCCGCAGCGAAAACCGAAGGCTTGCAATGATTCCCGCCCGATACGCCCAGCTTCTCTTCGCCTTCATCCTGTCCGGGGTGATGTCCCTTCTCGTCTCCGGCATCGCGACATGGCGCGCAACCGGCTTCGCGCCGGAGCTGCCTCCTGCCTGGATCGGCGCCTGGCTGACCTCGTGGCTGATCGCCTTTCCCGCGGTCCTGATCCTCGCCCCGATGACGCGGCGCATCGTCGCGCGGCTGACACGCGAAGCCTCCGCCCGCTGACCCCGACCGGCCGCAACCGGCGCCAACGCCCCGCCGGAAGGCGGGGCCGGCATCGGCACAGGCCGCGCCAGCGGCCTTCCGCAAGGTCACGCCCGGCTCACACGCCGGTGCCGACCGGGCAGCTCACCCCCGTGCCGCCGATGCCGCAATAGCCCGCCGGGTTCCGTGCAAGATACTGCTGATGATAGTCCTCGGCGAAGTAGAAGCGCCCGGCATCCGCAATCTCGGTCGTCACGTCGCCCCACCCATGCGCCCTGAGCCGCGCGCCATATGCGGCGCGGCTGGCGTCGGCCGCGGCGCGCTGCCCCGCCGTCATGCAGTAGATCGCCGAGCGGTACTGCGTGCCCACATCATTGCCCTGGCGCATGCCCTGGGTCGGATCGTGGTTTTCCCAGAACAGCCGCAGTACCTCGCCGAAGGGCATCCGCGCCGGATCGAAGACGACGCCGACCACTTCGGCATGCCCCGTGCCGCCGCTGCACACCTCGTCATAGGTCGGATTCGGCGTGTGCCCGCCGGCATAGCCGACCATCGTGACCCACACACCCGGCTGCTCCCAGAACACCCGCTCCGCGCCCCAGAAACACCCCATACCCAGAACCACGGCCTCCATGCCCTCCGGCGGCTCCAGCGACAGCGGCCGTCCGGTGACGAAATGCGTCTCGGCCGTGGCGATGGCGGCGGCACGACCCGGCAGCGCGGCCTCGGGGGCGGGAATCTCCAGCTTGCGGCGGTTCATCGCGAACATGGCTGTCTCCTTTTCGGACCTGGGCGGAATATAGAGGCGGGCGCGGCAAACACCACCCCGCAGCGGCGCTACATGAAGCTTTGCGGATCGACATCCACGGCCAGGCGCACCCCGCCGGGGGGCTTCACGCCCGCCAGCCACCGCGTCAGCGCGTCCTGCAGCGGCACGCCGCGCGCCGCCTTGACCAGAAGACGCACCCGGTGGCGCCCGCGAATGCGCGCCACCGGCGCCGGGGCCGGCCCGAAGACCTGCGCGCCGATGGCGCGCAGCGGCGCGTCCGCACGCGCCAGCGCCTCGCCATGGGCGAAGACGGGCTGCAACTCGGGCCCCGACAGGATCAGCGCGGCCAGCCGGCCGAAAGGCGGCATGCCCGCGGCGCGGCGCGCCTGCGCTTCGGCGCACCAGAATGCCTCCTCGTCACCGCCGAGGATGGCACGGATGACCGGATGCTCGGGCTGCGTGGTCTGCAGCAGCGCGAGCCCGCGCCGCCCCGTGCGCCCGGCGCGCCCCGCGACCTGGCGCATGAGCTGAAAGCTGCGCTCCGCGGCGCGCAGGTCCGACCCTTGCAGCCCCAGATCCGCATCCACGACGCCCACCAGCCCGAGCCTGTCGAAATTATGCCCCTTCGCCACCAGCTGCGTGCCGATCACGATATCGGCGCCGCCCTCGGCGATGACCGCGATCTGCTGCTTGAGCGCGCGCGCCGAGCCGAACAGATCCGACGACAGCACCGCCAGCCGCGCCTCGGCAAACAGCGCCGCCGCCTCCTCGGCCAGACGTTCGACGCCGGGGCCGATGGGCGCCATGCGCCCCGCCGCGCCGCAGGACGGGCAGGTCTGCGGCACCGGCTTCGTCGCGCCGCATTGGTGGCACATCAGCCGCTTGAGAAACCGGTGCTCGACCATGCGCGCATCGCATTCGTCGCAGCCGATCTGGTGCCCGCAAGCCCGGCACACCGTCACCGGCGCAAAGCCGCGCCGATTGAGAAACAAGAGCGCCTGCTCGCCGGCCTCGATGCGCCCGCGCACCGCCTCGGCCAGACGCGGCGAAATCCAGCGATCGGCGGGCAACTGCTCGGCGCGCATGTCGATGGCGCGCATCTCGGGCAGCGTGGCGGCGCCGTAGCGCGTCGCCAGATCGAGCCGCGCATACTTGCCCGCCTGCGCGTTGACCCAGCTTTCCAGCGACGGCGTCGCCGAGGCCAGCACGATCTGCGCGCGCTCCGCGGCGCCGCGCAGCACCGCCATGTCGCGGGCATGATACAGCACCCCGTCCTCCTGCTTGTAGGCGCTGTCATGCTCCTCATCGA
>CAZMBT010000257.1:0-3454 GCA_964564395.1 uncultured Alkalilacustris sp. | reverse complement strand
CGAAGACGGTGCTGCCCTGCGCTGCGGTGGCAAAATGCGACATGCGGCTGGTCCCGGACATGACGCCGGATCAGGCGCTGGACTGCGTGCGCGCCCATGTCGCCCGCCACGCCCCCGAGGTCGAGGTGGTCGCGCATGGCGGCATGCTGCCCTCGCGCACACCGATCGAGTCTCCCTTCACCGAGGTCATTGCCGAGGCGATCCGAACGGCGCGCGGCGAGGACCCGTACATCTACCCGTCCATGGGCGGCAGCCTGCCTGATTACGTCTTCACCAGGCTGCTCGGCGTGCCGGCCTTCGTGACGCCTTATGCGAATGCCGATGAGGCGAACCACGCGCCCAACGAGAATATCGAGATCGCGCTGTTCCACGCCGGAATCCGCACCGGCGCGGCGCTGCTGTCGCGGCTGGGCGAGATGCCGCGTCAGCGCTGATCGCCGGGCGGGTCGGGTCAGCCGGGGTCGGCAAGGCCCGCATCCGCGAGGCCGGAATCGGGATAGTCGATCAGGATCTCGTGCACCAGATCCTTCATCCAGGCGGCGGTGCGTGGCGCGGGCACCGCGTGCCGGCCCAGCCCGTCGGGTACCTCGCGCGGGTCGCGGCCATAGATGACCGCAAAATGTGCGAGCGCGATCAGGTAGGTGCCCGCGTCGCTCAGATGGATGGTGTCAAAGAACAGATCCTCGATCCGCGACAGCCCCGGTGCGTGCCCCGCCTCGATGGCGTCATAGGCGGCCGCCATGATCATCGGTCCCGGAATGACGCGCATCGGCGGCGCGTCGGCGGGACGCTGTTCATTGACATGATCCGCGATGGCCTGCCAGTTCGCCATCTCGCGCGGCAGGCGGGTGCGAAACGGCTTATGCCCCTCCGGATCGTTGTGGGGGTTGTCGAAATCCGGGCCGCTGTCGGTGTGAACCCATGTGGCGTAGAGTATGGTCTGCGCGCCGTTGCCGTCATTGCCTTCCTGCCAGGCATGGGTGAACCAGCGCAGGGCCATCGCTTCCGAGTCGTGCCACGGCAGGGTGTTCGACAGCGCCACCCGCTCGGTGATCACCAGCATGTCATAGTCTGCGATATCGCGGCGCGCATCCGGCCCGGAATCCCGGCTGTTGTTCCAGCGCCAGTCCATCGGACTTCCCGGGATCGTGGAGCGATGAATCACCCGCCCGCGCGCCGCGTCGCGGCCGACCGCCGCGACCATCGCGTCGAGCATCGGCACCACCGGATCGGTCAGCGAATGTCCCGACTGCACGATCCGCATCGAGTACGGGCGCACCTCGGAGGACATGGCGGCGCCCCCGCCCGCGAGCAGCAGCCCCGTCACCCCTAGCCCGGCGCGCAGGATGGCGCGCCGCCGAAGACGGTGGGCGAGCCCGTGGCGGTGCTTCACCCGAGCGGTGGACAGTCGATCGAACAATTGCGGCATACCGGACCCCTGCAAGTGGTCTGCCAACGGAAAGCCCGGATGCACCACCTGTCAAGATCCTTTGCTGGCCCATGACGACGAAGGCGCGCAGGCTCGGAAAGGTCAAAATACGCGCAGGAGGTGCTCTGCGGATATCACGCCAGCCGGGCATCCCGAACTCCATCACGCAGTCTCATCATGCCGGGAGTTGGCGCGGGTCGGATGCCGCCCGGCCGGATTCTGCAGCGCCGCCGTTGCACGCGATCCGGCCGGCGCGCCCTGTCTTGCCTTTTTGCAGGGGATGCCACGATGGTCACGCGCCCCGAGGCGCGCGGAATTGCTGTTCGAAGCATTCGGCGTGGCCGCCGAACCATATCAGCGCCTTGCAGCCGAAGGGGTTGCAGCGAAGGCCGATTCGGGCAAGGGAGTGCGCGGGCCAGCGCTGATCGGAGTAAAAACGCGTTGTTCGCTGGTCCAGCCGGGACAGTGCGTGGGGCACAACATGGACGGAATTCTGGCACTGGCTGCGGAGAACCTGATCTCGCCCATCATCCTTTTCTTCGCACTGGGGTTTGCCGCGGCATTTGCGCGCTCGGAACTGAGCGTGCCCGAGGCCATCGCCAAGGGCATGTCGCTATATCTGCTGCTCGCCATCGGCTTCAAGGGTGGTGCGAGCGTGGCCGATCACGGGGTCGATGCGACCTTGATCCTCTCGCTGGTGGCGGGGGTGATCCTGTCCTTCGCCCTGCCTTTCGTGGCGTTCGGGCTGCTGCGCGCGCTGACGGGGCTTTCGCTCGTCGATGCGGCGGCGGTCGCGGCGCATTACGGTTCTATCTCCATCGTGACCTTCGTGGCCGCGAGTTCGGTCCTGACATCGGCGGGCATCGCCGCCGAGGGTTACATGGTCGCGGTCGCAGCGGCGATGGAGGCACCGGCGATCCTGAGCGCGCTCTGGCTGGTGGCGCGTGCCGGCGGCGGCACCGCGGCGCACGGCGGCGGCCTGGGGGGTGGCCTGCTCCGCGAGATCCTGCTCAACGGGTCCATCGTGTTGCTGATCGGGTCCTTCGCGATCGGTGCAGTCACGGGGCAGGAGGGGCTCGCGCAGATCGACGCCTTCATCGTCGCGCCGTTCCAGGGGGTGCTCTGCCTGTTCCTGCTGGATATGGGCCTGGTCGCAGGGCGGGGGTTGCGCGAGGCACGCGGCCTGTTGCGCCCCGGGCTGTTCGCCTTCGGCATCCTCATGCCGTTGACCGGTGCGGTGCTGGGGATGGTGGCAGGGTTGCTTATCGGCCTGTCCACAGGCGGTGTGGCGCTGATGATGACATTGTCTGCATCGGCGTCCTACATTGCGGTGCCGGCGGCCATGCGCGTGGCGCTGCCCGAGGCACGACCCGCGATATATCTGACGCTCGCGCTGGGGATCACCTTTCCCTTCAACCTGACGCTCGGCATTCCCATTTACATGGCGCTTGCACAGGCGGTGACTGGAAGCTGACATCATGAAGACCCACAAGGCGAAACGGGTGGAGATAACCATAGAGGCGGTCATGGAGCGGCGCCTGACCGAGGCCCTCGATGAGGCCGGTGTGGCGGGCTACACAGTCCTGCCGGTTCTGGGCGGCTCGGGCCGGTCGGGCAAATGGAGCCGGGAAGGTCAGGTGAGCCGCGCGAGCGGCATGGTCAATGTCGTCTGCATCGTGCGCCCGCAACGGCTGGAATCGCTGCTCGATGCCGCCTTCGCGATTGTCGAGCGCCATATCGGCGTGGTCAGCGTCACCGATTGTGAAGTTCTCCGCGCCGAGCGGTTCTGACGCAAACGGCGCGCCAGGCACGGCTCAGCATCCCGGACAGGCTGCCGGGGTCGCAACGGGCGCCGTGCCGGCCCGAGGCAGCATGATATCGGGTCTTCCCGAACGGGCCCCGGCGGTGCACCCAAGGGCACCGGAAGCCGGGCGCGGCGCCGATATTCTTCGAATCTTGCAGGAGGTTGCTATGGTAGCGGAGGAGGGACTTGAACCCCCGACACATGGATTATGATTCCACTGC
>CAZMBT010000256.1:0-3478 GCA_964564395.1 uncultured Alkalilacustris sp. | reverse complement strand
CTGCAGGAACCGTGCCGCGCACAGGCACCAGCGGTCGCCGGGCTGGAGGCCCGCGAACCCGAATTCCGGGCGCGGGGTCGAGAGGTCGTTGCCAAGATACTTCGACAGCGCCAGAAACTCCCGTGTCATCACGGCGCAGACCGTGTGGCGCCCGCGATCCTCCGGCCCCGTGTCGCAACAGCCATTGCGGAAAAACCCCGTCACCGGATCGCGCGAGCATTCCTGCAACGGCTCCCCGAGGACATTGATCGACTCGTCCTTCATGTGACGCCCCTTGTGCTTGCCTGGACCAAGGATAATCACTTGCGCCGCGACAGCCAGAGCCGATTTTGCGCGCCCCGGCACGGCGTGTGGCCCCACACGCGCTGAAAACGGTCTTGTCATGCGTGAGTGACCCGCGCGTCATGTCCCCCGAGAACGTGCATAACATGTTGCCTTAAGATAACAAATCTTGCGGCGCACGCGCGGCCCGCAAAGCCGTGAGCGCGCGGCCGGGTCGCGCAACGGCGCGGTGACATGGTGTGTTTTGAACCGGCGCGCCGGATTGCGCATGTGACGGTCATCGCGACGCAACGCACCACGCCCTGAAAGGACCCGCCATGACCCGCACCATCCTGACCGCCATCGCCGCCGCCGCCATGTTCGTCGGCGCGCAGAGCGCCACGGCCTCCACCCATTCCGGCCACGGCATCGACGGACGCCCCGTGCATGAGACCAGCCGCCATATGGGCGCGCCGCTGCCGCGCGACCGGGCCGAGGGCGCGACCGGCGCCACCATCGCCACCGGCACCACACGGCGCGTACCGATCGAGGAGCTGCATCTGCCGCGCGATCGCGCCACGCTCGGCGGCTTCAGCCGCACCGCGCCGGTGACCGGCGGCGTCCAGCGGCGCGTCAAGATCGCCGATCACCTGCATCCGCGCGACATCGCCGAGCTGGGCACGCGGGACGAATACATCACCGTGACGGTGTTCACCTCGCAGCCGCGCCGGGGCGCGCGGTATCAGCGCTGAGGCAGCGGCCGCCGGGCTCCGCCGCTTGCCTGCGGCGGGGTCCAGTCCACCCAACGGCCGTGGAAATCGGCCCGCCCCATGGCGATGCTGTCGCCGCCCGGCCACATTGTCAGGGTCAGCGCGGCGCCGTCGCCGCCGTCATTCTCCATCGCGAAATGCGCCAGCGGCGCCTGCGACGTGGCCCGCGCCCCGGCGTTGTTCAGCAGCACCGTTGCGCGCACCTGCGCGGCTCGTGGCAGATACTGCCAGAAGACCGTGTGATAGATCAGATGCAGCGCGCCGGGATGGGCCACCCGCAGCCGCCGGTCCAGCCAGTCGACCGCATCGCCCTGCGCAACCGGCGGGCGCTGCCGCGCGGCCAGCCGCAAGGCCGCGTCCATGCGCGCCAGCCGCTCGGGCTGATCGGGCCAGATGTAAGCCATGAGGCGCAACCGGTCGCGCTGCGGATCGGCGGGGGTGAGGTCTATGCCGGCCCGCTCCAGGATGTGCACGGACCCCGGCGCGGGCGGCGGGCCCGTCCAGCGCGGCTGCAATGTCAGCGCCGCCGCCTCGGGCCCCGCGCGCCCCTGGCCGGTCTCCAGCGCGTAGTGGTCGAAAAGCAGGTTCAAGCCCGCGCTCGCCCCCGGCTCCGACAGGATCAGGGGCTGATCGAGCCAGCGCGCCACCGCGATGAGCGCGGCGGAGCGCCCCACCTCATTGGTCTGTGGCGGGCGCTCCAGCCAGTCGAGGATGAAATCGCGCCACCGCCGCAACGCCGCCGCGACGGCCGACCACAAGGTGGCGTCGCCATGGTGCGCCGGGCGGCGCCAAATCCGGTCCAGCGCGGGGTCGCGCCCGTCCAGCACCAGCGCATGCAGCGCCGCGGCCAGCCGCAGCGGCACCGCGTCGCCGCGCGTGCCGGGATCACCCGGCCAGGTCAGAACCCGGCGGGCCACATCCGCGTCGAGCGTGGGCAGCTCCTGCGCCATCAGCGTCATCAGACGCGCCATGAACGGCGAACCGAGCGCCGCGCAAGCCCTGGCCTGCTGGCGGAAAGCCTCCGTGGCGGTCATCGGAACCGGTCGATGAGGCGCTGCAAGGCGCTGCGCGTGTCCTCTTGCTGCGAGGGTCCGGCCGCGGGCGCGCCGGTGGTGTCGCTGTGCGGCGCGGCGACCGGTTTCGACGCCGCCGCCGGCGCGCGCCCATCCTTGTCCGCACCTCCACCTGTCTTGCCCGCACCCTTTCCCTTGCCAGTGCCCGTGCCCGCATCCGCCGCGCGCGCCGGCGCCATGCGCCGGCCGACCGCATTCATGAACCGCCCGGTATCCCCGGCGGCCAGATCCGGCGCACCGTCCGCGATGCCGCGCATGAGATCGTCGAGCCAGCCCGCATCGGCCTTCGGAAAATCACGCAGCACATAGGCCGACACCTGCGCCTTGTTGCCCGGATGCCCGATGCCGAGCCGCACACGAAGGTAATCCGCCCCGATCGCCCCGTGAAGCGAGCGCAGCCCGTTATGCCCGGCATGACCGCCCCCGGTCTTGACGCGGCATTTGCCCGGCGCGAGGTCCAGCTCGTCATGGAACACGGTCACGGCATCCGGCGTCAGCTTGTAGAATTTCATCGCCGCGCCAACGGATTGCCCGGACAGATTCATGTAGGTTTCGGGCTTGAGCAGCAGCACCTTCTCAGTGCCCAGCCGACCCTCGCTGAGTTGCCCCTGAAACTTGCCGCGCCAGGGCCCGAAGCCATGCGCGTCATGAATGGCATCGACGGCCATGTAGCCGATATTGTGCCGGTTTCGGGCGTATCTGGCGCCCGGATTGCCCAACCCGACGAAGAGTCGCATGCGCGGTCCTTTCGCTTGACGCTCCATCCTTGATGCCCTGAACTGCGCGCGAATGCCAGTCCGGCGCACGCATTCAGGGAGCTTTGCGATGTATCTGACAATGAACCGCTTTCGCGTCAAACCGGGCCGCGAGGAGGATTTCGAGCAGGTCTGGAAGACACGCGAGACCCATCTGCACGAGGTGCCCGGCTTCGTCGCCTTTCACCTGATGCGCGGCGAAGCGCGCGAGGATCACACCCTGTATGCCTCGCACACGCTGTGGCAAAGCCGCGCCGCCTTCGAGGACTGGACCCGGTCCGAGGCATTCCGCGCCGCCCACAAGGGCGCCGGGGCGCATGCGGACATCTATCTCGGCCCGCCCGAGCTGGAGGTATTCGAAAGCGTGCACAGCGTCACGGCCTGATCGCGGCCCGTCCGGCGCGCAATGGCGGTCTCGGAGGCGGTTTCGGAGACGAAAACGGGGCCGCGCGGGCCCCGTTTCACCGTGCATCGCCGCGCTGTGGCGGGGTGCGGATCGCGCGGATCAGCTTTCGGCGTCGGCGTCCTCTTCGTCGCCTTCGGCTTCCGCTTCCTCGTCATCCCCGGCGCGCAGCCCGCGCGGCGCGCTGACATTGGCGATCACGAAATCGCGGTCGAT
>CAZMBT010000255.1:0-3484 GCA_964564395.1 uncultured Alkalilacustris sp. | reverse complement strand
AACGGCCCTTTCCGACTCGGGGGCGTGAGTTTAGGTGTTTTGACGACGCATTGAAGGGGGTTGACAGCTCAAAATGACTATAACGCAGGAAATCCGCACGCGGCTCGAGGACGCATTCGCGCCGACCCGGCTCGAGGTCGTGGATGACAGCGAGTCGCATCGCGGCCATGCCGGCTTTCGCGAAGGCGGCGAAAGCCACTTCCTGATCACCATCCACGCCCCGGCTTTTGCCGGAATGACCCGGTTGCAGCGCCATCGTGCGGTTCATGAGGCGCTGGGGGCGGATCTCGTCGGGCGGATTCACGCGCTGGGCCTGACGGTGCGCGGCTAGAGGGGCGCTGAAACAGCCCTCCTGCAACCACAGCTCAAGCGTCAAACCGGGAACCTGCTCCCCCAGGCGCTGGCCACAAGACCTCGCCCGGGCGGCGCCCGACCCTTCCCCCGGGAGGGCGCGGCGCGGTTTACCGGCTGGAAAGGCACACCGCCTAGTTCTGGGCGACGGGTCGGGGCAGGCGCGCCGTGCAGATGTCGCAGGTTCTCGATTCGCCGGCGATGTCGCGCCGGGCGATCAAGGGAGGCGCGGCCGTGCCGGACAGTTACCTGCTTGTGGATGGACGCCGGCTGCGCGCGCAGCGGCTTGTGGCGCGACTGCAGCGTGATGCGCCGGCTGCTCGCGTGGTGATCCGGGTCGCGACGGTGCCCGAGGCCATGGCGCAGATTGCGCAACAGGCGGGCGCGGGGCTTGTGGTGGCGGTGTCGGACGAGCTGACGGCCGATGCCCGGTTCACCGAGCTGCGCAGGGCGCTGCATGGGCGTGCGGCCCGCCTGCGGGTATATGCGGGCTCCGACCTGTCGCTGACCGATGCGGCCCTGATCGCGCAGATCCGCGACGATTGCGGGGAAGGGACAACCGGACTGGCGCGCCCCTCCGGCGCCCCGGTCCGGCCGGGCACGCCAGCGATCCCCGCGGCACCGGTGCCCACCGGCCGGGACATGCCGATCATCTGCATCGGGGCGTCGACCGGCGGCGTCGTGGCCCTGACGCGGGTTCTGGAAGCCTTCCCGGCGGATGCGCCCCCGACACTGGTGGTGCAGCACATCCTCGAGGGGTTCACCCATGGCGTGGCCGAACGGCTGGATCAGACCATCGCGCCGGCCGTGGCGGAGGCGTGCGACGGGACACCGCTGCGCCCGGGGCAGGTGCTCTTCGCCCCGGCGGCGGGCCGGCATCTGGAGATCGTGGGCAGGGGCGCGGCCCAATGCAGGCTGATCGAAGCACCGCCGCTGTCCGGGCACCGCCCCTCGGTCGACGCGCTGTTCACCTCGGCGGCACGGTTCGGCCCGCGCATCGTCGCCGCATTGCTGACCGGGATGGGGCAGGACGGCGCGGAGGGGCTGGAGCGGATCCGCGAGGCCGGCGGCCGCACCATCGCGCAGGACCGCGCCACCTGCACCGTCTTCGGCATGCCGCGCGCCGCGATCGCGCGCGGCGCGGCGCAGAAGGTGCTGCCGCTGGGTGCCATCGGGCCCGAGCTGCTGCGCCTGGCGCAGCCGAATGCACGTGGCGCGGGCGGGGGAGATGCGGCATGACGACGGGCCGGCCCGCTGTGATCACCGTCCTGCAGGGTCAGTACCGGGTGTCGGACCGGCCGGATGCGGTGATGTCGACAATTCTGGGGTCCTGCGTGGCGGCCTGCATCTACGACCCGGATGCGGGGGTCGGCGGCATGAATCACTTTCTGCTGCCCGGCATCGATACCGGGCAGGGCAGCAGCGTGCGCTACGGAGTCCACGCGATGGAGCTCTTGATCAATGCGCTTCTGGGCGCGGGGGCGCGGCGCGGCCGGCTTCAGGCCAAGCTTTTCGGTGGGGCCCGCATGACCACGGGCATGTGCGATGTCGGCGCCGCGAATGTCGAGTTCGCGCTCTGGTTCCTCGGGAATGAACGCATTCCCGTCATCGGGCGCAGCCTTGGCGGGGAACGCGGGCGCAAGCTGCGCTTTCGTCCGCATGACGGGCAGGCGCAGCAGATGTTCATGGCCGGCGTCGCGCGCACGCCCCCGCCGGTCGCCCCCGACGCCGCGGATGGCGGGGGTGATGTCACGCTGTTCTGACGGCGCCGGCGGCCCCGCATGCGCCGCGGCACCGGCCATGGCCCATGCCATGCGTACCGTCCCGGCGCCGCACCCGCCCGGCCGGTTGCCGTCAGAACAGGTCCAGGTTTCCCGGCGGGGCGGCGGGCTGATCGGCATTGCCCGAAAGCCTCTGGCGCAGCGCGCCGAGTCGCAGCGTCGCGGTCGCGGCGTGCAGCTCGATGCGCGGCTCGCAATCGGCCTCGGCGGCCAGAGTCTGGACGAAACGGCTCAGATCCTCGAGCGACTGGCGCAAGAGGTCGATGTCTTGCAATACCGGATCGTGCGCGCCGCCGCGGGCGCCGATGACCGCGTCGATCCGGGCGCTGCGCTCGGCCAGGGCACCGGTTTCGCGCCCCAGCCGCGCGAGCAGCTCCTGCAGGGAAATTTCGGTCACGCGGATCTCCAGTCAGTCCCGGCGCCCGTCGAGGCGCCGGTTCACGGTGACATGGCGGTGTTTCCGGAGCGTTAACCGCCGCCGTCGCGTCAGCCCCGGATCGCCTCGAGCATGCGGTGCACATTGTCCGGGTCGGCATCGGGCGTGATCCCGTGACCCAGATTGAAGATATGCGCCCCGCCCGCGAAGGCCGCACAGATGCGCCGCGTGGCCTGCACCAGCTCGGGTCCGCCGGAGACCATGTGCCGCGGGTCCAGATTGCCCTGCACGCAGCCGTCGCGCTGCACATGCGCGGCGGCCCATTCGGGGTCGACGGACTGGTCGAGCGCGACGCAATCGGCACCGCTGGCCGTGGCAAACCCCTCATACGCCGCCGCCGCGCCACGCGGAAAGGCGATCACGGGAACTTGCGGATGCCGCGCCTTCAAGGCGGTGATGATGCGTGTGATGGGGGTCAGGCTGTAGCGGCGAAAGGCCTCGCCCTGCAGCGATCCGGCCCAGCTGTCGAACAGCTTGACGACCTCGGCCCCGGCCGCGATCTGCGCCGACAGATAGGCGATCGTCGCATCGGTGATCCGGTCGATCAGCGCATCGAACGCCTCGGGCGCGTCACGGCGCATCGCGTGGGCGGGGCCCTGATCGGGGGTGCCGCGTCCGGCGATCATGTAGGTCGCGACGGTCCAGGGCGCCCCGGCAAAGCCGATCAGCGTGGTCTGCGCGGGCAGGGCGGGCCGCACGAGGCGCAACGTCTGAAACACCGGCTCCAGCCGCTCGGCGACCGCGTCCGCCGGGCGCAGCGCCGCCACGCCCGCCGCATCCGTGATCGTCGAGAGCCGTGGCCCCTCGCCGGTGACGAACCACAGATCCGCACCGAGCGCCTGCGGCACAAGCAGGATGTCTGCGAACAGGATCGCGGCGTCGAAATCATAGCGCCGGATCGGCTGCAGCGTGACCT
>CAZMBT010000254.1:0-3501 GCA_964564395.1 uncultured Alkalilacustris sp. | reverse complement strand
GAGCGCGTCGTATTCGGCATCCGACATGATGGGGGCGTCGTCGCGGTGATAGGCGCGGTCGGCCTGATGCAGCCTTTGCGCGAGCCGTTCGAGTTCGGCCTCGGCCTGCTCGGCGCTCAGTTCCTCGACGGGGGTCTCATCCGCCATCGCACTCTCCATGCCCTGCATGATGGCGGTGATAGTGCGGCGGCGGCGGCGCGTCCAGCCGGGGCGCGATCAGCAGGATGCGCGGCATGGCAGCACGGCGCCGGGATTCATGATGCCCGCCGGGTCGAGCGCGTCCTTGATCGCCCGCATCACCGACAGCTTCACCGGGTCCTGATACCGTTCAAGATCCGCGACCTTCAACCGCCCCACACCATGCTCGGCGCTGACCGAGCCATCGAGCGCATGCACGATGTCATGCACACACCGCTTGATCGCGTCACGCCGGTCCTCATAGGCGGCGCGGTTCTGCCCGGCTGGGGGGAACACGTTGTAATGCAGATTGCCGTCGCCCAGATGCCCGAAGCAGTTGACGCGGAACGGGCCGAGCGCCGCCAGCGCCGGATCCGCGCGCGCGATGAATTCGGGCACCGCGCCCAGCGGCAGCGATATGTCATGGCTGGAGACGGCGCCGATATGGCGGTTGGCCTCGGGGATGGATTCGCGCAGCGCCCAGAACTCGGCCAGCTGTGCCTGCGACTGCGCGATCACGCCGTCGCTCGACAGACCCTCGTCAACCGCCAGCTCGAACAGCGACTCGAGCGCAGCCGCCGGGTCAAGCCCCGCGGGCAGTCCGACATCGATCAACACCATCCAGTCGGGCGGCGCGGCGAAGGGCTGACGCTGCTGCGGCATCGTCTCGGCCAGAAATCTCATCCCGGCACCCGAGATCAGTTCGAAGGCCGAAATCCCCTCGCCGATGCGCGCGCGGGCATGGCTCAGCAAGGTCAGGGCGGCCTGCGGGTCGGGCACCACGAAGAGGGCCGCACCCCGGCGCGCGGGCGGCGCGAACAGGCGCAGGCTGGCCGCCGTGATCACCCCCAGCGTCCCTTCCGACCCGATCAGCAGGTTGCGCAGGTCGTAACCGGTATTGTCCTTGCGCAGCCGGCGCAGTCCGTTCCAGACGCGGCCGTCGGGCAGCACCGCCTCCAGCCCGAGGCACAGATCGCGCGCATTGCCATAGCGCAGCACATTCACCCCGCCGGCATTGGTGGCCAGAAGGCCCCCAAGCTGCGCGGTGCCCTCCGACGCCAGCGAAAGCGGAAACAGCCGCTCATGCGCCTGCGCCGCCGCCTGCACATCGGCGAGGATGGCTCCGGCCTCGGCGATCAGCACATCCTCCTGCGGATGCACCGCGCGCACCGCGTTCATGCGCTCCAGCGACAGGATCAGCGGCGCCGCCGCGCCGTCGGACGCGACCTGGCCGCCGACCAGCCCGGTGCCGCCGCCGTAAGGGACGACCGCAACCCCGGCGGCGTTACAGGCGCGTAGAACGGTCGCGACTTCCTCGGTGCAGCGCGGCAGCGCCAGCGCCGCGCCCTGCCCGTACCAGCGCCCGCGCGGCTCCTCCAGATAGCGTGCGGGCACCGGGCGCAGCCGGTCCGGCGGCAGCATCCCGGCCAGCCGGTCCAGGAATTCGGAATCGGCGGCAAGCGGCATCGCGAAAATCCTTTCGTCGCGGCGGGTTTCGTCGGGGCGGCCTGCGCCTTCATTCGGACGGCGCGCGCCCACGCCGGTCGTGACGCAGATTGGCATAGAGCACGTGGTTGCGCCATCGCCCGTTGATCTGCAAGTAACTCTGCGCGACCCCTTCATACTTGAAACCGGTCTTTTCGAGCACGCCGCGCGATGCGACATTCTCGGGCAGACAGGCGGCCTCGATGCGGCTCAGACCGGCGCCGGTGAAGGCATGATGCACCATCGCCGCGATTGCCTCGCGCATGTAGCCCTGACGCGCGAACGGTGCACCGATCCAGTAGCCCAGCGTTCCCGCCTGCGCCGGTCCGCGGCGGATATGGTCCAGTGTCAACGCGCCCAACAGCACATTGTCGGTCCGCCGGATCAGAAAGACCGGCAATGCGGTGCCCTGCGCATGGGCCCGGCCGGCCCATTGCACCCGCTGCATGAAGGATCGGCGCTGCAGGTGATCGGGCGACCAGCTCGGTTCCCAGGGGATCAGGAACTCGGCGCTGTCGCGACGCAGCTGCGCCCAGGCCTGATAGTCCGAGCGCGCAGGCAGCCGCAGGGTCATGCGCGGCGTCTCGATACGCAGACTGCGCCGCAGCCCCAGCATCAGGCCGCCAGCCGGCGCCGCAACTGCCCCAGCTCGGGCGCGCGGGCCACCGGCCCGTAAAGTGCCAGCGCCGAGGCTGCCCCCGCACAGAGCCGCCCGGCATAGTCGCGCAGCCGCTCGGGGGTCACGGCGTCCAGCTCGGCCAGCGTCTGCGCGACTTCGGGCACCCGCCCCTCCACAGCCAGAAGCCGCGCCAGTCGCTCGGCCCGGACCGCGGGATTTTCGAGCCCCATCAGGAGCCCGGCACGCAGCTGCGCACGCGCCCGCGCGGCTTCGGCCGCGCTCAGGTCGTCGGCACTGCGGCGGATCTCGTCCATGATCGTCTCGCTCAGAAGGCCGATATCCTCGGCCCCTGTTCCGGCATAGAGCGTCAGCATCCCGGTATCGGCGCAGGCGCCGGCCTGCGCGAAGATGGTGTAGCACAGGCCCTGCTCCTCGCGCAGCTTCTGGAACAGCCGCGACGACATGCTGCCGCCCAGCGCCGTGGCAAAGACCTGCGCGGTGTGAAAATCCGCATCGCCATGGGCCGGTCCCTCGAACGCCAGGGCCAGGTGCGCCTGTTCCAGATCGCGCTCGCGCCGCCACTCGCCGCCGGTGAAACTGGCCGGAAGCGGCGGTATGTGCGCCTGCGCGGGCAAAGCGCCGAACTGCGCTTCGGCCAACGCGACCAGCCGGTCATGATCGACCGCGCCGCTGGCGGCGAGGATCATCTGCCCCGGGCAATACTGCGCGGCGACAAAGCCCGTCAGATCCTCGCGCGACAGCCGGCGCAGCTGCGCCTCGGTTCCCAGGATGGAGCGCCCGATCGGCTGGTCGGGATATGCGACCTCCTGCAGCCAGTCGAAAATGATGTCGTCAGGGGTGTCGAGCGCCTGCCCGATCTCCTGCAGGATGACACCTCGCTCGGTCTCGATATCGTCGGGGGCGAAACGCGATTGCAGGACGATGTCACCGATCACATCCAGCGCGAGCGGCACATCATCGGCAAGCACGCGCGCGTAATAGGCGGTCATCTCGCGCGAGGTGTAGGCGTTGATCTGTCCGCCCACGTCTTCGATCGCCTCGGCGATATCGCGCGCGCTGCGCCGCGCCGTGCCCTTGAAAGCCATGTGTTCCAGAAAATGCGCGATGCCGTTCTGCTCGGCGGTTTCGTTGCGCGCGCCCGTGGTGACCCAGACCCCGAGCGCGGTCGAAGCCAGACCCGGCATCGCCTCGGTGACGAT
>CAZMBT010000253.1:0-3539 GCA_964564395.1 uncultured Alkalilacustris sp. | reverse complement strand
ACCCCTCCGACCTTCTGCAGGAGGGCCAGGAGGTCAAGGTCAAGCTGCTCGGCTTTGACGATCGCGGCAAGGTCCGGCTCGGCATGAAGATGGTCGATCAGGAAACCGGCGCGGAGATCACCGGCGAACAGCAGAACGCCTGATCCTGGCGCGAAGCTGCCTGAAGAACGCCCCGGCACGGTTGTCGGGGCGTTTTTGATTTGCACGGCATCGGACGTTGCGCTATTAATGTTATAGTATAACATATGGAGGCGCAGCATGGCCGAGGCTGACAATCGACTTCCGGTAACCGTCCTGTCCGGGTTTCTGGGTGCCGGGAAGACCACACTCCTCAACCGGGTCCTCAACAACCGTGAGGGCCGCCGCGTTGCCGTGATCGTCAACGACATGTCCGAGGTCAATATCGACGCGGATCTCGTCGATGCCGGGGTCGATCTGAAGCACAACGAAGAAAAGCTGGTCGAGATGTCGAATGGCTGCATCTGCTGCACGCTGCGCGACGACCTGCTGCAGGAGGTGCGCCGGCTCGCCGCCGAGGGGCGGTTCGATTATCTGCTCATCGAGTCGACCGGGATCTCCGAACCGCTGCCGGTGGCCGCGACCTTCGAGTTCCGCGATGCGGAAGGTGAAAGCCTGTCCGATGTGGCCCGCCTCGACACGATGGTGACGGTCGTGGATGCGGTCAATCTGCTGCGCGACTTCTCCAGCCATGATTTCCTGTCCGATCGCGGTGAGACCCTGGGCGAGGATGACGATCGCACGCTCGTCAATCTTCTGACCGATCAGATCGAGTTCGCCGATGTCGTGGTCCTCAACAAGGTTTCGGATGCGGATACGCAACGCCGTGACGCGGCGCGCAAGATCATCAAGGCGCTGAACCCGGATGCGCGCCTGATCGAGACGGACCACGCGGATGTGCCGGCCGGCGCCATGCTCGATACCGGGCTGTTCGATTTCGAGCGTGCGCATGATCACCCCCTCTGGGCGAAGGAGCTTTACGGCTTCGCCGATCATGTCCCGGAAACCGAGGAATACGGGATTTCAAGCTTCGTCTATCGCGCAAGGCGACCTTTCCACCCGCAGAAGCTGCATGCGGTCCTCAATGGCGATCTGCCCGGGGTGATCCGCGCAAAGGGGCACTTCTGGCTGGCCACGCGCCCCGACTGGGTCGCCGAATTCAGCCTTGCCGGGGCGCTGAGTTCCGTCGCCCCGCTGGGCGGCTGGTGGGCCTGCGTCCCCGCCGACCGCCGTCCCGACCATCCCCAGGCGCGCAGTTATCTCGCCACGCACTGGCAAGAGCCGTGGGGCGACCGGCGCCAGGAGCTGGTCTTCATCGGTGCCGGAATGGACGAAGCGGCGATCAGGCAGCGCCTCGATGATTGCCTGCTGAGCGCGGCGGATGCGGCAGACTTCACGCCCGAAAACTGGGCCGACCTTCCCGACCCCTTTCCCCGTTGGGCGCGCAGGGAGGCCGCTTGATGGATGGTCGGTTTGCTATCGCCCGCGGAGTACATGCCGGGACGCACCCAGAAGCTTTGCGCCGGATCGGGGCCGAGGGGGTCGCCGCCGCAATCTGGGAGCGCGAGCGCAGCGCCGCCTTTGCGGCCTGGATCGATGCGCTTCCGGCCCCCAGCTTGCCCCGGCTGCGCACGACGGTCTCTCATGACCAGGTCGCCGCTGCGGTGCATGCGGCCTGCGACAGCGCCGGGACGCCGCGCGGGACCATGCGCGACTGGCTGGCCGAGGACGCGGCCGCGCTGGCGCTGATGTTCCATGCCATCATGGATGCGCCGATGCTGCAGCTGCGCCTGGACGTGATCGATGGCAACGCCTGCACACGGTTTCATCTGGACCGGGTGCCGGCGCGCCTGTTGTGCAGCTATCGCGGGGCGGGCACCGAGTATGGCGCCGCCCGTCCGCATGAAGAGCCCGCACATGTCGAGCGCCTGCGCACGGGCGCGGCGGCGGTGTTTCGGGGTGCCTTGTGGCCCAACGCAGAGACGACGGAGCTGCTGCATCGTTCCCCGCCCGTCGCCGGAACGGGGGAGACGCGGTTGTTGCTCGTTCTGGATGTGGCGGATGGCCCGCAGTCGGGACCGCCGGCTTCATGACGCGGCGCAACCTCAACAGCACGCTGCCGCGGCGCGCGCGCGGCGGCATGCGGGATTTCGACCGCCTGCCCGCAGAACTGCGGCACTGGCTGCATGATGCGGCCCTGCCCTGGAGCGCGCGCTCGGTCGCAAGACTCTGGCGGCGTGCCCTGCACGAATCCGGCGGCGATGTCGCGGCAGCCCGGGCGCAGCTTGCGTTGGCGGAACGGCGCTCTCTGGCGCGTGATGCGGCAAAGATCTGGGGCCGGCCCGCCCCGGAGCGCGATGACACGGGCGCGAGGGGCGGCGCGAGGGGCTGATGCGATTGACCCCCGCGCGCCTTTGCCGCGCGCGGGGCGGTTCGGCCGGCAGCGTCAGCCGGGCATCCTGGTCTTGCGCAGATAGGGCAGGACCATCTCGACCTCGCCGAACCGGGCCCTGGCGTCCTCGTCGGAAACCGACAGGGCCACGATCACGTCCTCGCCGGGGCGCCAGTCCGCCGGGGTTGCCACAGGTGCCCCGTCCGCCACCCGGATGGCGTCGAGGGCACGCAGGATCTCGTCGAAATTGCGACCGACCGACATCGGATAGATCATTGTCAGCCGCAGCTTCTTGTCGGGGCCGATGATGAAGGTGGTGCGCACGGTTGCGGTGTCGTTCGGCGTGCGCCCGTCAGGCAGATAGGCATCTCCCGGCAGCATGTCGAAAAGCTTGGCGACATGCAGCGACTCGTCGGCGATGATCGGAAAGGTCACCGGATTGCCCGAAACCTTCTCGACATCCGAGACCCACTTCTTGTGCTCCCCTACCGGGTCGATGGAGATACCGGCGACCTTGGTGCCGCGTTTCTCGAACTCGTCGGCCAGCCGCGCCACGGCGCCGAACTCGGTGGTGCACACCGGGGTGAAATCCTTGGGATGGCTGAACAGGATGGCGTAACTGTCACCGATCCATTCATGGAAGTTGATCGCGCCTTGCGTCGTCTCCGCGCTGAAGTCGGGGACGGTGTCATTGATGCGCAGTGTCATCGCGGGGTTTCCTTCGGCTGGAGCATGCATACGTCGAACTGGACGGTCCGGATATATGCGCGGCGGGGGCGACTTGCACCCCCTGCGCTGCGGTGACACTGTGACACAAACACTCAGGAGGAGCGGATGCTGGACAAGCGTCAATTCTACATCGACGGGGCGTGGTGCGCCCCCAGGGCCGGCCAGGACCTCGAGGTCATCGACCCCGCCACCGAAGAAGCCTTCGCCGTGATCTCGCTCGGTGGTCAGGCGGATACCGATGCCGCCGTCGCCGCGGCGCGCGCCGCGCTCGATGACTGGATGTATGCGCCCCCGCGCGAGCGCCGCGCCGTGGTCGAGCGCATCCTGGAGGCCTACAAGGCCCGTGCCGACGAGATGGCCGAAACCATCAGCCGCGAGATGGGCGCGCCGATCGATCTGG
>CAZMBT010000252.1:0-3563 GCA_964564395.1 uncultured Alkalilacustris sp. | reverse complement strand
CGTTGCATGGTCTGCCCATGGCTGTGAAGGATCTGGCCAATGTCGCGGGCCTGCCCACCTCGCAGGGTTCGCCGCTCTTTGCCGGGCAGATGGCGGAGCGCGACGATATCCATGTCGCGCGGCTGCGTGCAGCCGGGGCGATATTCATCGGCAAGACCAACACGCCGGAATTCGGTCTCGGAAGCCATACATACAACCCGGTGCACGGGGTGACGGTGAACCCCTATGACACAACACGCTCCTGCGGCGGGTCATCGGGAGGCGCGGCGGTCGCGCTGGCTTGCGAGATGCTGGCACTGGCGGATGGGTCGGACATGATGGGCAGCCTGCGCAACCCGGCGGGCTGGTGCAATGTCTACGGCATGCGGCCGAGCTGGTCGCTTGTTCCTTCCGAGCCCGGCGGTGATACCTTCCTGCACCAGCTTTCGACGAACGGGCCAATGGCGCGCAGCCCGCGCGATCTCGCAATGCTTCTGTCGGTCATGGCGGGACCCGACAAGCGACAACCGCACGATATGGGCGTGCCCGACCTTGCGCGCATCGAGGCCCGCGTCGAGGGCGTGCGCATCGGCTGGCTGGCCGATTGGGGCGGGGCATGGCCCTTCGAAGCGGGCATCCTGCCCTTATGCGAGACGGCCCTTGGGGTGATGGAGGGGCTCGGCGCGCAGGTGGCGGCGCTGGCCGCGCCCTTTGACCGCGGGGCGATGTGGCATAGCTGGACCACCCTGCGCAGCTGGGCGGTGGCCGCGTCCCTCGCACCGCTGCTGGACAGCGGACGCCTCAAGGCCGAGGCGGTCTGGGAGGTGGAGCGGGGGCGCGCCCTCAGCGCGCTCGACGTGCACTGCGCGAGCGTGACCCGCAGTGACTGGTTCGCCTGCGCGGCCAGGCTTTTCGACGATCACGATGTTCTGGCCCTGCCCACCGCGCAGGTCTGGCCCTTTGCGGCCGACGAGAGCTGGCCGCGCGAAATCGCGGGGCACGCAATGGATACCTATCACCGCTGGATGGAGGTGGTGGTCCCCGCCTCGCTCGCTGGTCTGCCCGTGGTTGCGGTGCCGGCGGGCTTCGGAGCGAACGGACTGCCCATGGGGCTGCAACTGATCGGCCGGCGAGGGGCGGACAGGCAGCTTCTGGAAGTCGCGCAGGGCTGGCACGAAGCGACAGGCTGGCCGCAGCGACGTCCGGCCATGCCGGGCTGAAACCCCTCACCCCTCGGCGGCTTTCCAACGCCCGCCTTGCCTTTCCGGTGGACCCCCGATCGCTTGGCGCGCGGCGCCCTAGGCGGGCAGTCTTGCCGACCCCTTCGGGATTTTTTCGCCGCGGCCAGAATCCGCTCTTGATCGACTCGAGCGGCCCGATTAGGTGCGCCGCACACGAGGGTCCGATCCCAACTTCGGAGGGTTCCGGGGGGGCGCTAAGGAGCCTCTGGATTTGTCTGCTGGAAAGAAGGGGAGCGCCATGAAAGACGCCAACCTCTTCCAACTGGGGATCGGTCTGGAGACAGGCGCCCATGCGGAAGACCTCCGCAGCCAGACGGCTGCACCCGACACCGCACACGCTGCCGCGCAGGCCGTCACGGACGAGTCGCGCGACGACCACTTCATCCGTCGTGACGGCCGTGTCTTCGCGGGCACACACCTGATCATCGAGGTGGTGAACGGGCACGGGCTGGACAGCGAAGCGCGCATCCAGCGCGCCTTTCGCGACTGCGTGGATGAATGCGGCGCGACCCTGCTGCACATCCACACCCACAAATTCAGCCCGCAGGGGGTGAGCGGCGTGGCCGTTCTGGCCGAGTCGCACATCTCGGTGCACACCTGGCCCGAGATCGGGTACGGTGCCTTCGACGTCTTCATGTGCGGCGATGCCGCCCCCTGGCGCGCTGTCGAGGTGCTCAAGTCCGCATTCAGCACCGACGACGTGCGGGTCAGGGAACTGCTTCGCGGCGATGGCCTTATGTGCGAGGTCGAGGCGGCATGACCGAGTGGGCGCGCGAGATCCTGCATCCGGACTACGCGCAGTCGCTCAGGGTGGACCGGGTTCTCTATGACAGTGAGACCGGGCACCAGCGGCTGCGTGTGTTCGAGAACCGGCGCTTCGGCCGGGTGATGACGCTCGACGACGTGGTGCAGACGACGGAGGGCGACGAGTTCATCTATCACGAGATGCTCTCGCATGTGCCGATCCTTGCACATGGAGCGGTGCGGCGCGTGCTGATCGTGGGCGGCGGCGACGGCGGCATGGCGCGCGAGGTGCTTCGCCACCGCGGCATCGAACACGTCACCATGGTCGAAATCGACGCGGGTGTCGTGGAGTTCGCCCGCGAATACCTGCCGTCGATCTCGGCGGGCGCGTTCGACGATCCGCGGCTCGAGCTCGTGATTGCCGACGGCGCCGCCTACATGCGCGAAGCCGAAGCGCAGTTCGACGTGATCATCGTCGACTCCACCGATCCGATCGGCCCCGGCGAGGTGCTGTTCACGGACAGTTTCTACGACCATGCCCGCCGGCGGCTGGCGCCCGGCGGCATCCTCGTCACCCAGAACGGCGTGCCTTTCCTGCAGGCTGACGAATTGCGTGGCACGATGCGGGCGTTTGGCGCCCTCTTTGCCGACTGGACATGCTACCTTGCCACGGTCCCGTCCTATGCCGGCGGTCCGATGGCGTTCGGCTGGGCCAGCGACGGCACTGCCCGCGACGTCGACCTCGACACCCTGCGCATGCGGTATGTGGCGGCGGAGCTTTCCACCCGCTACTACACCCCGCAGGTGCACAAGGCCGCCTTCGCCCTGCCCGGTTATGTCAACGACCTCCTTGCCTGACGCGGATCGCGTTCGACCGGATCCGTCCCACGCATCAAGCGGCGCGCGCGAACAGGGTGCCCGATGAGCGCCGCAGGCAGCGGAACTTGCCGGGCTCAGCGATAGATCGACGTGCTGGGTGCCATGTCCTGGCCAACCATCCCGCGATACATGCCCTCGCAATTGAACGGCGTCGCGATCCGCCCCAGCGCGTCGATGGCGATGACACCGCCCGAGCCGTCATTCGCCGCGAGATCTTGCATGACGACGTGTTCCGCGGCGCGCGTGACCGACTCGCCGAGATGCCGCATGCGCGCCGCGATCTCGGATGCGGCTGTCCAGCGGGTAAAGATCTCGCCATGCCCGGTGCCAGAGACCGCGCAGGTCGCGTCGTCGGCGAAGGTTCCGGCGCCGATCAGAGGGGTGTCACCGACGCGGCCGGGCGCCTTCGCGGTCATCCCGCCGGTCGAGGTCGCCGCGGCGAGATGGCCCTCGGCATCCCGGGCAACCGCCCCGACCGTGCCGTGTCGACGCGCGGGATCGTCGTTGTCCTCGCCCCGCGCGCGCATCGCAAGCGTCTCCTGCAGCGCGGTCCAGCGATCCTCGGTGAAGAAGTACGCCTCGTCCTCGACGGGCAGCCCAGCTTCGACCGCAACACGCAGCGCGTTCTTCCCGATCAGCAGGACATGCTCGGTACGCTCCATCACGGCGCGCGCGGCGCGCACGGGATTGCGAGGGCCGAACAGCCCGGCGACGGCGCCG
>CAZMBT010000251.1:0-3599 GCA_964564395.1 uncultured Alkalilacustris sp. | reverse complement strand
GCCCCAAGGAGAGCGGCGCTCACGCAGGCGCCGCCGGACAAAGCAAAACACGATGAAGGAGAAATGAAATGCGTCACGCGCGAGGATACCGCAAGCTCAACCGCACTCATGAGCACCGCAAGGCCCTGTTCGCAAACATGGCCGGGTCGCTGATCGAGCATGAGCAGATCAAGACCACCCTGCCGAAGGCGAAGGAACTGCGCCGCATCGTCGAGAAGCTGATCACCCTGGGCAAGCGCGGCGATCTGCATGCCCGCCGGCTGGCCGCGGCCCGTCTCAAGCAGGATCAGCATGTTGCCAAGCTGTTCGATGTGCTGGGACCGCGCTACGCGGAGCGCAATGGCGGCTACGTCCGTATCCTGAAGGCAGGGTTTCGCTATGGGGACATGGCGCCCATGGCGATCATCGAGTTTGTCGACCGTGACCCGGACGCCAAGGGCGCCGGCGACCGCGCCCGCGTGGAAGCCGAGGAAGCCGCCGAGGACTGACCCGGGGAGCGGCGGCGCCTGTCGCCAGCGGATCGAACGCGCGTGCCGGGACGGCGCGCGCGTTTTTCTTTGGCGGTGGAGATCGGTGAACCGGCAGGGCTCAGGCGGTAATGGGCTGCGCATCGCCCGGTTCGGCAAGCACGATGCGGGTACCCCATTCCGCGCAGCGTGCGACGACGCTTTCGGGCGGCGCCGCATCGGTGAAAAACGCGTCGACATCGGCCAGCGATGCGATGCGCACCGGCGCCGTGCGGGTGAATTTCGACGCATCCGCGACCAGATAGCTGCGCCGCGCCTGTTGAATGATCGCCTGGCTCACGCGGACCTCGCGAAAGTCGAAATCCAGCAGATCGCCATCCTCGTCGAGCGCCGAAGTGCCGATCACCGCAAAATCCACCTTGAAATGCCGCACGATCTCCATGGTGACGTCCCCGACAAGTCCGGCATCGGCCCGCCGCAACGCCCCGCCGGCGACGATCACCGAGGCGCTTTCATTGGCCGTCATGATGTTGGCCACATTCAGATTGTTGGTCACCACCATCAGGTTGCGATGGTCGATCAGCGCCCGCGCCACGGCCTCGGTGGTCGTCCCGATATTCAGAAAGACGGACGCTGCGTCGGGAATCTCGGCCGCCACGCGGGTTGCGATGCGTTCCTTGGCGTCCGCATTGAGCACACGCCGTTCCTCGTAGCCGATATTCGTCACCCCGGACGGCAGCACCGCCCCGCCATAGACGCGGGTCAGGCGCCCGGAATCGCACAACTCGGTCAGGTCGCGGCGGATCGTCTGCAAGGTGACGCCGAACCGGCCGGCGAGATCCTCGACCACGACACTGCCCTTCTCTCGCGCGATCTTGAGGATTTCTGCGTGGCGGAAGTTTTCGGCCATGATATGCTCGGCAATGGCGGAACGGAACGGGTGACGGCGTTGCGCGGGCAACAGGCGTTACAACAGCATGACCCCTCGCGCAGGGTCAATCCGAAAACCGTTTTCGTATGCGAGTGCAGTTGCGCGATCCGGTCCCGGTGGTAGGATTCGGCACCTGGCGTGGGGGGAAGGATGAAACCTGGTGTACTCGGTTCGCTGATGGCGCTGATCGCGTCGCCGCTCTTGGCGCAGCCCCCATGCGGCGGCGATTTCGCGGCCTTCATCGACGGGCTGAAGGCGCAGGCGGTACAGGAGGGTCACGCGCCGGATCGTGTGGATGCCTTCTTTCGCACGGTGCGCCACGCCCCGGAGGTGATCGACGCAGACCGGCGTCAGGCCGTGTTCCAGCGCCCGTTCCTGGAGTTTTCGCGCCTGCTGATCAGCAGCGACCGGCTCACCCGCGGGCGTCGCAACGCCGAGCGTCACGGCGCCCTGTTGCAGCGTGCGCAGCGCGAGTTCGGGGTGCCGCCTGGTCTGTTGCTCGCGCTGTGGGCTTTCGAGACGGATTTCGGCGCCGTTCAGGGAGATTTCAACACGGCGAATGCGCTGGTGACGCTCGCGCATGACTGCCGGCGGCCGGAGCTGTTCCGCCCGCAGGTTCTGGCCGCGATCACGCTGTTCGACCGCGGCCGCTTCGACCCGGCGACGACGCGCGGTGCCTGGGCTGGCGAGATCGGTCAGTTTCAGCTCCTGCCGGGGGATATTCTGGACTACGGTGTCGATGCGGATGGCAGCGGGCAGGTCGATCTGCGCGGCTCGGTCGCGGATGCGCTGATGTCGGGCGCCAGCCTGTTGCGCGGCAAGGGGTGGCGCGCCGGTGAGCCATGGATGCATGAGGTCAGCCTGCCGGAGGGCATGGACTGGGCGCAGACGGGGCTGCGCACGCGCAAGACGGTAGCGCAGTGGCGCGCGCTGGGCGTGCGGCCGCGCCACGGGAACCTGCCGGATGCGGGGATGCCGGCCTCGGTCATCGTGCCGCAGGGGCGAGGTGGCCCGGCGTTCATGGTATTCGACAACTTTCGGGTCCTGTTCGAGTGGAATCAGAGCTTCATCTACGTCGTTACTGCGGCCTATTTCGCGACCCGGCTGGAGGGCGCGCCGGTCTATGCCGCCGGTGATCCGCATCCCGGTCTGAACCGTGCCCAAATGGAAGAACTGCAGCGCCGCCTCGCCGCGCGCGGTCATGACGTCGGCGGTGTGGACGGCATCCTCGGCGCCAGGACGCGCGCAGCGGTACAGCAGGTCCAGCAGGATCTGGGGCTGCCGGCCGATGCCTGGCCGACACCGGCGTTGCTGGACAGGTTGCGCTGAGCGTGCCGGGCGTCGCGGTGTCAGTTCGCGATTGATTCACCCTGCCGTTCTGCTAGGTGCCGCGTTCATGGATCATTTCATCTACAGGGATGGCGCGCTGCATGCCGAGGATGTGCCGCTTGCCGATATCGCGGCGCAGGTCGGTACACCGTTCTATTGCTACGCCCAGGCGACCTTGCTGCGCCATTACCGGCTGTTCGACGAGGCGTTGTCCGGATTGCCGCATCTGATCTGCTACGCGGTCAAGGCGAATTCCAATCTCGCCGTGATCCGGGCGCTGGCCAATGCCGGGGCGGGGGTCGATGTGGTTTCGGGCGGGGAGTACCGCAAGGCGCGGGTCGCCGGGGTGCCCGGCGATCGAATCGTCTTTTCCGGTGTGGGAAAGACCCGCGCCGAGATGTCACATGCGCTGCGCGAGGGCATCCGTCATTTCAACGTCGAAAGCGAAGCCGAGCTTTCGGCGCTGTCCGAAATCGCCGTGGGAGCGGGGCTCACCGCGCCTGTAGCACTGCGGATCAACCCCGATGTCGATGCTGGCACGCATGAAAAGATCGCCACCGGCCGCAAGGAAGACAAGTTCGGCATCCCGTTGCTGCGCGCGCGCGAGGTCTATGCGCTGGCCGCCAGGCTGCCGGGGCTCAAGGTTGTCGGGGTCGATGTGCATATCGGCAGCCAGTTGACCGATCTGGCACCCTTCGAGGCGGCTTACCGCAAGGTTGCGGATCTGACGCGGCAGTTGCGCGATGACGGGCACGAGATAAGCCGGCTCGACCTTGGCGGGGGGCTCGGCATTCCGTACACGCGTTCAAACGAGGTGCCGCCGCTGCCGTCGGATTACGGCGCGCTGATCCGGCGCACCGTCGGCGATCTGG
>CAZMBT010000250.1:0-3601 GCA_964564395.1 uncultured Alkalilacustris sp. | reverse complement strand
TGCCGGCCCTGGCCCTGCGCCCGAATAATCTGTTGAAATCTGGAGGCGAGTGCGGGAATCGAACCCGCGTACGCGGATTTGCAATCCGCTGCGTCACCACTCCGCCAACTCGCCGATGTGTCACGGTGCGGATACTGCATCGGCGTCGCGCTTGCAAGAGCGGTTCGGGGTGGATGGCGGACTTCACGGGCGAACACGAACGCGTGGGCGCGCTTGACGATGAGCGGGCCTGCGGGGACGATCGCACGGCATCGGGGGTGAGAGCAGCCTTCGTTTCTCAAGCCGTCATCCGGGTCGGTGCCGGGCGGGAGGATCTGCCGCCGCAGTGATCCGGGGCGAGACCCACAGGGAAGGCCATTCGCATGACGTCACCAGACCCCCGTCCCGGCGAAGCGTCGCCGCGTGCCCGTCCGATCGTTGAAAGGCTCGCCCGCGACGCCCGCGCGGGCCGGATGCCGCGCCGCGAGTTCATGGCGCTTGCGAGCATCTTCGGGGCATCCGCCGCGACCGCCGCGGCGCTCATTGGTGCGCCGTCGCCGCTGCGTGCCCGATCCGGCGAGCCCCGCCGCGGCGGAACCCTGCGTATCGGGATGCAGGTACAGGAGATTGCCGATCCGCGGCTGTTCGACTGGCCGCAGCAGGCCGACATTGCCCGCACCTTCTGTGAGCCGCTCGTGCGCATGCACGCCGATGGCACGTTCAGCGGCGTGCTGCTGGCGGGGTGGGAGGTCGCCGACGATGCACGCCGTCACGTGCTGCATCTGCGCGAGGATGTGCGCTGGAACAACGGCGACCCCTTCAATGCCGATGATGTGATCTTCAATATCGAGCGCTGGTGCGACCGGTCGGTCGAGGGCAACGCGATGGCGTCGAGGATGGCCGCGCTCATCGATCCCGAAACCGATCGCGCGCGCGATGGCGCCATCCGCAAGCTCGACAGCCACCGTGTCGCGCTCGACCCCGCCCGGCCCGATATCACGCTCATCGCGGGGATGGCCGAATTCTCCGCGCTCATCGTGCATCCGCAGCACGCGCAGAGCGGTGACCTCGCACAGTCCCCCATCGGGACCGGCCCGTTCGAGCTCGAGTCGCACGAGATCGGCGCCCGAGCGCGGCTTGTGCGCAGGCGCGACGGCGGCTGGTGGGGCGGCGAGGCGCATCTCGACGCGGTCGAATTCATCGACTACGGCACCGATCCGTCGGCGTTGGTCAGCGCCTTCGATGGCGGCGAGATCGACGCCAACGAAGAGACGTCCTCCGAATTCGTCGAGCTGCTCGACGGGCTCGGGCTGGTGCGCGCGAGCGCGATTTCCGCCCACACGATGGTCGCGCGCATGCGCATGGACACCCCGCCCTATGACGACCGCCGGGTGCGCAACGCGATCCAGCTTGCGGTCGACAATGCCGTGGTGCTCGAGCTGGGGATCGACGGGTTCGGCGCCGTCGCGGAGAACCACCATGTCGGCCCGATGCACCCGGAATATGCCGAGCTGTCGCCGCCGGCGCACGATCCGGCGCAGGCGCTCGCGCTTCTGGAAGAGGCGGGTCATGCCGACACAGAGTTCGAGCTGATCTCGATCGACGACGACTGGCGCCGCGCCTCGGCCGACGCGATCGCCGCGCAGCTGCGCGATGCCGGAATGAAAGTGCAGCGCAGGGTTCTGCCCGGCGCGACCTTCTGGAACGGCTGGACGAGCTATCCGTTCTCGGTCACCGACTGGGGCGCAAGGCCGCTGGGGGTGCAGGTGCTCGCACTCGCCTATCGCACCGGTGAGCCGTGGAACGAATCCGCCCATTCCGATCCCGAATTCGATGCGCTGCTGGCCGAGGCCAACGGCCTCTTCGACGCCGATGCGCGCCGGGATGTGATGCGCCGTCTGCAGGGGATCCTGCAATCCAACGGCGTGATCATCCAGCCTTTCTGGATCGAGCTGGCAAGCCATCACCACCCCGGCGTCAGACACTGGGACAACCTCAACCGCATCATGTTTCTGGGCGAGACCTGGCTGGCGGCGTGAGCCGCGCCATGCCCCGCCCGGAGTCAGGAGAACCGTCGAAATGTCGCATTTCCCGTCCATGCCCGAACTCGAACTCATGGGCCTGTTCAAGAAGTTCCCGCAGCGCGGGATCGAGCCGCTGCTGCAGTATCACGATGCCATCCTGCGCTCGGAGTCCGAGCTCACGGTGGGCGAACGCGAACTCATCGCCACGCATGTGTCCTCGCTCAATGGATGCCATTACTGCTTTCATGCCCACAAGGCGCATGCGCTCGCCTGGGAGATTCCGACGAGCGTGTTCTCCGAGATGCGGGTCGAGACCGACCACCCCGACATGCCCGATCGCATGCGCCCGGTGCTCGATTTCGTCCGCCGCCTCACCGTCGATCCGCATGGCACCGGGATGCCCGATGCGCAGGCCGTCTATGACGCGGGGTTCACGGAGGAAGGTCTGTTCGATGTGATTTCCGTCACCGCGCTCTACAACTTCATGAACCGGCTGGTCGAGGGCTCGGGGATCAAGAAGCATGTGCGGGTGATGGAGATGACCGACGAAATGCGCCGGAAATACCGCTATACCCATCTGTGGAAGACGATCTCGCGCGGCACTGGCTGACCGGGATCACGCTGCGCGACTTTGCCCGGGCGGTGTGCCCGCCGGTCGCGCATGATGATGCGGGCTGCCCGCAAGAGGGTGCGGCATGCCGGATGCGCTGCGACGGGGCCGACCGTTTCGTCAGGACGGCACAGTGTTCGCGCTTGCGACGGCATCTGCGGCTGTCGCGGTGTCCTGAGGATGGGGCGCCGGCGGGTAGCGGCCGCGGCGGGTCCGAGCTCACGAAAGGGCGGGGGCATTTGCCCCCGCCATCGCCTGCCTGATCAGAACCGGAACGACAGCCCGACCGTCGCGGTGGTCGCATTCGCCGAGGAATTCGTGCCGCCGGCGTTGCCGAACCGGTGATAGAGGATCTCCCCGGTGGCAAAGAAGTTGTCCTGAATCGCGTGGGACACCCCGACGCCACCCAGAATACCGGTGTCGGAATGGTTCCCCGTAGCGGAGGAGGAGCGGACCTGCGCCGCGCCCAGCGTGCCGAAGGCGAAGGTCCGGCCGTCGGCGCCCAGTTTCGGACCGGCGCGCAGCTTCACACGGCCGGAGGTGCCGCGCATGTCCCTGGTGGCGGTGCTCAGATCGACGAGCGCGTTCGGAAGCACCTCGATTTCGGCGCCGACGATCCAGTCGCCCATATCCATGTTGTAACCGGCATGCGGCGCGGCGCCAAAGCCGGTCTCGCTGGATGCGGCTCCGCTCGACGAGACCCGGCCGAACCCGAACGTGCCCCCGACATAGGGGCCGGTCCAGTTGTGCATCGCAGGCGCCGGCACCGGTTCCGGGGTGGCCACTTCAGGTTCCTCGATCGGGTCCAGCTTGCCGCCCGCGAAGGCCGGTGCGGCAAGGGCGGTACTCAGTGCGATGATGAGAATTCTTTTCATCATTCGTCTCCCTCTATGTTGAAACTGTCGACACAAACCAATAAGCGACGTCGTGACCACGGCCGCATCTTCGCGACGGCGCTTCGATCATCGGCGCGAACCGCGGCAAGTCG
>CAZMBT010000249.1:0-3606 GCA_964564395.1 uncultured Alkalilacustris sp. | reverse complement strand
TCTGCGGGATGAAGCACTCGCCCAGCGAGCCGGGCAGGAAGTCTTCGCTGGCCGGCGTGCCATCGGGCGCGGGGGCGAGCATCTCGTCATGGTCGATAGGCAGGATGATGCCCTCGTCGCAGGCGAGCTGCGCATCGGAGGGCAGCATGTCGACCAGATCCCAGGTCACGTTGCCCGCCTGACTCTGCGCGCGCAGACCGGCCAGCGCGTTGGCCGAGCCGTCGTCGTTGATGATGGTCACATGGGGATTTTCCTCCATGTAGGGTTCATGGTAGGCCCGCACCTGGCTTTCGGTGTAGGCGCCGCCCCAGGACACGATGGTAAGGCTGACTTCCTCCTGGGCGTGGGCCGCCCCGAGCGCCAGGAGGCTCGCGGCACTCGTCGTGCCGACCAGTTGCAGCATGCGCTGTTTCATTCTTCGCTCCTCTGTCTTCAGGATATGGCCGACCAGGCAAGATGCCTGATCGTCGTCTTGACGCCACCCCGCAGGGGCGGCGCGGTTGTCGGACGCGATGCAGCCTCAGCTCGCATCGAGCGCCCGGCAATCCTCCTTGGACCACCCGACATGGATGGTCTCACCGACTTCAAGCCGCTTGTTGCCGGCCGCATTCGGTACCTTGACGATGAATTCGTCATTGCCGCCAACCTCCATGCGCACCCGGATGTGGTCGCCCAGATAGATGCGTTCGCGGACGACGGCGCTGAACACGTTGTCGGTGTCCGCTTCGGTCACGCCGACGCGCACCCGTTCGGGGCGCAGCGACAGGGTGGTGTTCTCGCCGACATCGCCGATATTGATCGCCAGGGCGTGGACGCCCTTTCCGTCATTCAGCCGCACGAGGCAGTGCTGTCCGTCGATCTTCTCGACCTTGCCGCGCAGGGTGTTGTTCTCGCCGATGAAGGCGGCGACGAACGCGTTCTCCGGGCGTTCGTAGAGGTCGTCGGGCGAGGCGAGTTGCTGAATGCGGCCATCATCGAAGACCGCGATGCGGTCCGACATGGTCAGCGCCTCGGTCTGGTCGTGGGTGACGTAGACGACGGTGACGCCCAGCTCTTCGTGGATATGCTTGATCTCGAACTGCATGCGTTCGCGCAGGTTCTTGTCGAGCGCGCCGAGCGGCTCATCCATGAGCACGAGCTCGGGCTCGAACACCAGCGCGCGGGCCAGCGCGACGCGCTGCATCTGTCCGCCCGAAAGCTGCGCGGGGCGGCGGCCGCCGAAATCACCCATCTGCACCATGTCGAGGGCGCGCGCGATCTTCTTTTCGCGCTCCGACTTGCCCATGTTGCGCACTTCCAGCGGGAAGGACAGGTTCTCGGCCACGGTCATGTGTGGAAACAGCGCATAATTCTGAAACACCATCCCGATCTCGCGCTTGTGCGGCGGGATGTTGTTGATCGGCTTGCCACCCAGCAGGATGTCGCCGAAGGTCGCGGTCTCGAAGCCGGCGAGCATCATCAGGCATGTGGTCTTGCCCGATCCCGACGGCCCGAGCATGGTCAGGAATTCACCCTTGCCAATGTGGAGATTGAGATCCTTAACGACGAGGGTTTCGCCGTCATAGGTTTTCTGAACACGATCGAACGCGACGAACGCTTCGCTGGCGTCGTTTGGTGCCACCCCTGTCTCCCTGCTTGTTTCGCAGATTCCTTGCGAATTGAGGGTCGAGTAAAGCGAAACTGCCCTTTTATTGCAACAGCCTTGTCCACGACCTTACCGCGCAGCCATGCGATGCGCGACATTTTGGGGGGAATCCGCGTTGCAAGCCGATCATTTGGCACGTTTCGAAGCCGAATGCAGGAAGATGTCCTGCGTCGGCGCGGTTGCCCCATGCGCGGACAGGGGCGAGCAGCCACCATTCATTGCACGTTATGGGTGAGTTCCCGCGAGCGGCGATGTCTGACCATGTCACGTGACAGCCCCGCATCTGCGCAGAAGATGCGTCGCCGAAGGGAGCTTGGCTGCGAGACCTGCGCGCGCAGCCGGAATGCGGACGGGATCATGCTCGATCAGCCGGAAAGCTGTCTGGTGCGGTCGAGAAGACTCGAACTTCCACGGGGTGTTAACCCCACAGCGACCTCAACGCTGCGCGTCTACCAATTCCGCCACGACCGCCCGTGACGCGCCCGACTTAGCGATTTGATTCCCGATTGTGAAGAGGGAAATACGCGGCCGGCATGCGATCATGCGCAAGGCGCTTCGCGCGGCATGTCGATGCGGCTTGCGAAGCTCGGCGTCCGGGTGTTTGCTTTGCCGGGCGGCGCAGTATGTCGCTTGGCGGAAAGGAGACGTGCGAATGCCGGCACCGGAATGGCGGGTTCTGGACGGGCTGACCCCCTACGAGCCGGTCGTGGCCGAGATGGAGGCGCGCGCCGAGGCCATCGCGGCCGGGAAGGCGCCGGAAGCGATCTGGCTGCTGGAGCATCCGCCATTGTTCACCGCCGGGACCAGCGCGCGCCCCGCGGACCTGGTCGCGCCGCCCCGATTCCCGGTGCATTCGGTGCGCCGGGGCGGCCAGTACACATATCACGGGCCCGGGCAACGGGTGGTGTATGTCATGCTCGATCTGAATCGGCGGGGCCGCGATGTCCGTCGGTTCGTCGCGATGCTGGAGGATTGGGTTATCGCGACGCTTGACGAGTTCAATCTGCGCGGCGAGCGTCGCGCCGATCGCGTCGGGGTCTGGGTCGCGCGCCCCGATCTGCCCGGCCTGCCCGACGGGACGGTGCGCGAGGACAAGATCGCCGCCATCGGCATCAAGCTGCGCCGCTGGGTCAGCTTTCACGGCATTGCCATCAATGTCGAACCCGATCTGAGCCATTACGAGGGAATCGTGCCCTGCGGGATCAGCGGGCATGGTGTGACCAGTCTTGTCGATCTGGGCCTGCCGGTGACGATGGCGGACCTGGATGCGGCATTACGACGCAGATTCGACGCGGTCTTTGACGATGCGACGGCGAAGGGATGGCAGGGGCGCGACGCAGGCACCCGCTGACATCCGGCGCGATGGCGCCCAGCCGCTGCCCATGCATGTGGCGTGGCGCCGTGCATTGACATGGGTCAATTTTTCGCGGTCCGTGCGCGTATCGCACATTGCCCGCGCCGCGATCACAATCTAGAACATCCCGGTGACCGCCGGCGCTTGCCGGTGCGCAGGGACAGACGCAACGGGAGCAGAGCATGGCCGACGCAGCCACTCATGGACACGAAGACAACCGAAGCTTCTTCACCCGGTGGTTCATGTCCACGAACCACAAGGATATCGGTATTCTCTACCTGTTCACCTCCGGCATCGTCGGGTTCATCGCGGTGGCCTTCACGGTCTACATGCGCATGGAGCTGATGACCCCCGGTGTGGACTACATGTGCATGGAGGGTGCGCGCCTGACCCCCGCGGCTGCGGGCGAATGCTCTCCGAACGGGCATCTGTGGAACGTCATCGTGACCGCGCATGGCGTGCTGATGATGTTCTTCGTGGTGATCCCGGCGCTGTTCGGCGGTTTCGGCAACTATTTCATGCCGCTGCATATCGGTGCCCCGGACATGGCGTTTCCGCGGCTCAACAACCTGAGCTACTGGCTGTATGTCGCGGGGTCCACGCTGGC
>CAZMBT010000248.1:0-3611 GCA_964564395.1 uncultured Alkalilacustris sp. | reverse complement strand
CGATCTCCTCGATCGACTCCTCGGCCGCCGAGGCGCCGACGCTCGGGCGCGCGCCCGCACCCAGCCCTTCGGTGACCTTGACCCCTAGCTGGATCTTCTGCACCGCGCGGCTTTGCTGCAGCGCCTGTGCATCCGTATTGGCGACGACGAATTCACACCCTTCGAGACTTTTCTCGATCATGTTGTTGACGGCATTGCCGCCCGCGCCACCGATGCCGAAGACCGAGATCCGCGGCTTCAACTCTGTCTCTTCCCTTCCTACGAGATTCAATGTCATCGCTTTTCCGCCTGCTTTTCTGGTCTGGCCCGCGCCGGTTTCTGCCGACATTTATTGGGATTCTACAGGCCAAAGCCGTTTCGGTCACTACTAAATCGCCCCTAAACTACAAAATCTGGGCATGTTTCCTTCCCTTTCAGCGGCATTTCGCCAACCTCGCCGCATGTTGTGGCTACCAGTTCTCACGGAACCACCTGAGCGCGCGCTTCACGGAGCGCGCCGGATACCCCTCCACCGGGGTCTCGAAATCCCACCACTCATCCTGCGGATGCGCGGCGAACAGGCACAGCCCGACGGCTCCGGCGAAGGCCGGGCCGGTCGCCGCCTGCGGCAGCCCCTGCACCCGCAGCGGACGGCCCAGCCGCACCTGCTGTCCGAGGATGCGCGCAGCCACGCTGTCGAGTCCGGGCGACTGGCTTGCACCGCCTGTGAGGACGATCTGCTGGCTGGGCAGATGCTCGAACCCGGCGGCGTCCAGCCGGGCACGCACCTCCTCGAGGATCTCCTCGACACGCGGGCGCATGATGCCAATGAGCTCGGCGCGGCTGACGCTGCGCCGGTCACGTTCCCAGTCGCCGGTGTCGCCGCCGATATCGATCATCTCGCGGTCGTCCATGCCGGTGGCGACCAGCCCCCCGTGATAGGTCTTGATGCGCTCGGCGACGTTCAGCGGCACCTGCAGCCCCTTGGAGATATCTCTGGTGACGTGATCGCCCCCCAGCCGCACGCTGTCGCAGTAGATCATGTGGCGCTTGATGAAGACCGACACGCCGGTCGTTCCGCCGCCCATGTCGATGCAGGCCGCACCCAGCTCCTGCTCGTCCTCCACCAGACTCGACTGCCCGGACACGTAAGCCGCCGCCGCGATACCGGCGAGTTCCAGATCACAGCGCTTTACGCAATGAATCAGGTTGCGGATCGCGCCGGTATCCACGCTGAGAAGATGCATGTCCACCGACAGCCGGTTGCCGATCTGGCCACGCGGATCGGACAGGCCGGTGCGGTGATCGAGCGCGAAATTGACGGGCTGCGCATGCAGGATTTCGCGACCGGGGCCGTAATCGGGCACATCGCACGCCGCGAGCACCCTACCGATGTCGCGGTCATCGACGGCCCCCGCGTCCAGTTCGAGCGACCCGTCCAGCCCGTAGGAGCGCGGCTGTGCCCCCGACAGGCAGGCAATGACGTGATCCACACGCTCCTGCGCCATCTTCTGCGCGGCCTGCACGACGGTTCGCACCGCGCGCTCGGTCTCCTGCATCGCGTGGATCTCGCCCAACCGGACCCCGCGCGAGCGTGTCGTGGCCGCGCCGATGACCCGAAAACTCGATTGCCCGGCCATCGACCCGACCCCGTCATTCACGCGCGTGCGGCCGGGGCCGTCGAAGCGCAGGATCAGACAGCCGATCTTGGACGTCCCCAGATCCAGAATGGCGATCACGCCCCGCTGCATCGCGGCACGGCGCATGTTGCGCATGGCGCGTTGTGCCTTGTACAGATCGGACATCACTGGCGGTCTCCTCGTTCGATGCGGCGGATGCGCCGCAGCTCTTCGGTTGCTGCATCGGCAAGGCGCAGGGTGGGACGGCGCGGCAGGCGCATGTCCACCGCCCTCAGATCGCGTTCCAGCAGATCCTGCGCCTGATCCAGCGCGATGACGCGTTCCAGTGCCGCGACGGCGCCCGTCTCGGGCAGCTGGATGCGCTGCTCGCGGTCCAGCACGGCATCCCATCGCCGCGCGCCGATACGCTCCAGGCCGCGCAGCCGGTCCGCAATGGGTTCCGCCGCCGCGATCAATGTCAGCGCCTCGGGCGCGGCCGCGGCGGCCCCCGCGCCGGCGATGCGTGGCAGATCGCGCCGCGCTCCGGGGTCGTCGAGCGCGGCGACGCGGTGACCTTCGGCATCGATCAGGAACAGACCGTCATGTGCACGCCACACCAGCGCGGGCACGCGCTGTTCGACCCGCAGATTCAGCACCCCGTCGGAGATGATGCGAAGATCGGCGCGGCGCACCGCATCAAAAGCTTCGAAATGCGCCTTCAGCGCCGGCAGGTCGAGCTGAAAGGAACTGACGGGAAACTCGACCGGCGACTGTTCGGCCAAGGCGGCCCGGACTTGGGGGGTGGCACCCTCGATGCGCAACCCGTCGACCATGAATTCGGGGCGCTGCTCCACCGCCTCGCGCAGCGCGGCGATCTGCGCAGCGATCGCCGCGCGATTGCCGGCATCCATCAGATGCGCGGCTGCAAACCCGGCCACGAGAAAGGCCGGAACCCCTGTGCGCAGGATTGCGCGAAACAGCGGCGTCAGCCAGAGCCGGTGCAGCCGGTAGCGCAGGCGTGAGGGCGACGGATCACGTGGCGCTGGCCAGGCGTCCGGCCCGGACCGCCAGAACCTCAGCGCGCGCATGACGCATCCTCCACGATCCAGCGGCACAGCTCGGGAAAGGTGACACCGCAATGCGCCGCCTGCTCGGGCGACAGCGATGTCGGCGTCATTCCGGGTTGCGTGTTGACCTCCAGCACGACCAGCCCGTCGCGCCCCCGAGCGGGATCCCAACGAAAATCGGTGCGGCTGAGCCCGCGGCAGCCAAGCGCATGATGCGCAGTCAGGGCCTGATCCATGCAGGCATCGAAAACCGCCGCCGGCAGATCGGCGGGCACGACATGATGCGAGCCGCCGGGACGATACTTGGCATGATAATCGTACCAGCCATCGGTGACGATGTCGGTCACCGTGAGCGCGCGATCACCCATCACCGTCACCGTCAGTTCGCGGCCGGGCACATAGGTCTCGACCATGACCTGCGCGGGCATCTCCGGGCCGAGCACGGGCGGCGTGTTCGACCCTTCGGCAACGATATGGATGCCGACGGACGAGCCTTCGTTGTTCGGTTTGACGACATAGGGCGGCGCCATGACATGGCGTGCCTGCACTTCGGTCGCATCAGCGAGCAGGCTCTCGACGACGGGCAGCCCCGCCGCGGCGAAAACCTGCTTGGAGCGGGTCTTGTCCATCGCCAGCGCCGAGGCGAGCACCCCCGAATGCGTGTAGGGCAGCCCCATCCACTCCAGCAGGCCCTGCACGCATCCATCCTCGCCCCAACGGCCATGCAGGGCGTTGAACACGACATCGGGCGCTGACTGCGCCAGCTGTGCGGGCAGATCGGGGCCCGCATCCAGCTCGGTCGTCTCGAATCCTGCCGCCCGCAGCGCCGCCGCGCATTCACGTCCCGATACCAGCGAGACCTCCCGCTCCACGGAAGGTCCGCCCTTGAGGACGGCGACCCTGTGGGCTGTCCTGCTCGACATGCCCATATCCTGCCTGTGAGGCC
>CAZMBT010000247.1:0-3616 GCA_964564395.1 uncultured Alkalilacustris sp. | reverse complement strand
ACCATCGACGACGCCCCCGGCGAAGCCTTCGACAAGACCGCCCGGCTTCTGGGTCTGCCGCAGCCCGGCGGCCCCGCAGTGGAAGCCGAAGCCGCGCATGGCGACCCGCAGCGCTTCGACTTTCCGCGTCCGCTCCTCGATCGCCCCGGCTGCGACATGTCGTTCTCGGGCCTCAAGACGGCCCTGCTACGCGCGCGTGACCGCCTGATCGAGGATCAGGGCGTGCTGTCGCCCACCGACCGCGCCGACCTCTGCGCCGGATTTCAGGCCGCTATCGCCGATGTGCTGGCCGAAAAGGCACGGCGCGCGCTGATGGCCGCCAACGATATCTGCGGAACGGTGCCGCCCCTGGCGGTTGCGGGGGGCGTGGCCGCGAATGGCCGGATACGCGAGGTTCTGCGCGCGGTCGCGGACGAAGCCGGCGCAGGATTCTTCGCGCCGCCGCTGCGGCTGTGCACGGACAACGCCGCCATGATCGCCTTTGCGGGGATGGAAAGATTCCGCCTCGGGCATCGCGACGGAATGGACCTCGCGGCTCGCCCGCGCTGGCCGCTGGATACTGCGCATCCGGCGCCGTTCGGCGGCGGGCGCAAGGGGGCCAAGGCATGAACGACATCGCGGTGCTGGGCGCCGGCGCCTTCGGCACGGCGATGGCAATCGCGCTGGCACGCGACGACGCGCCCGTCACCCTGTGGACGCGCGAGTCCGAACATGCGCAGCAGATGCGCGCAAGCGGATACAACGGCCGCAGATTGCCCGGCATCGCGCTGCCGGCCTGCGTGCACCCGACGGCGGATCTGACGCGGGCGGCCACCGCAGATATCTGCCTCGTGGCCGTGCCCATGCAGCAGATGACGCGGTTTCTGGAGACTGCGGGCGAGATGCTCGATGGCAAGGCGCTGGTCGCCTGCGCGAAGGGCGTCGATCTGGGCACCGGACGGGGGCCGACAGCACTGTTGCGCGCGGCGTGCCCCGGATCCGGCGCGGCGATGCTGACCGGGCCGAGCTTTGCCACCGACATCGCGGGCGGGCTGCCGACCGCGCTGACCCTGGCCTGCACCGACGACGCGCTGGGCGCGCAACTGCAGACGCGCATGTCCGGCGCGGCACTGCGGCTGTACCGCACGACGGATGTGACCGGGGCCGAGCTGGGCGGTGCGTTGAAGAACGTGATCGCGATCGCGGCGGGCATCGTCATCGGTGCCGGGCTGGGCGACAGCGCGCGCGCCGCGCTGATGACGCGCGGCTATGCCGAGATGGTGCGGCTGGCATGCGGCATGGGGGCGCGCGCGCAGACATTGTCGGGGCTGTCGGGGCTGGGCGATCTGGTATTGACCTGCACCTCACGGCAGTCGCGCAACTTTCGCTTCGGGCATGCGCTGGGCGCCGGGCAGAGCTTCGACAGCGGCACCACCGTCGAGGGCGCCGCCACCGCGCAGGCTGTGGTCCGGCTCGCCGCGCGGCACGCACAGGAGATGCCGGTCACCGAAATGGTCGCCGCAGTCCTGGAGAACCGGCTGTCCATCACCGAGGCGACGACCGCATTGTTGACCCGCCCCCTCAAGGAGGAATGACCCATGCCCCATTACGCCCTGTTCTGCATCGACAAGCCCGACTCGTCCGAGCTTCGCAAGGCCACGCGCGATGACCACCTGTCCTATGTCGCGCAAACCGGCGTCGTCGAGCAGGCCGGCGCCCTGCTTGACGAGGAAGAACGCATGATCGGCTCGCTGATCATCCTCGATGTGCCGGATATGGCCGCAGCGCAGCATTGGGGCGGAAATGACCCCTATTTCATGGCCGGCCTGTTCCAGAGCGTGACGCTGCACCGATGGAAGAAGGTCGTCGGCTGATGGCCTACTGGCTGATGAAATCCGAGCCGTCGAACTGGAGCTGGCAGGACCAGCTGGACAAGGGCGCGGCGGGCGAGGAATGGGACGGTGTGCGCAACTATCAGGCGCGCAACAACATGCGCGCCATGCGGCTGGGCGACAAGGCCTTCTTCTACCATTCGCAAAAGGAAAAGGCGATCGTGGGCATCGTCGAGATCATCGCCGAGGCACATCCCGACTCGACCACCGACGACCCGCGCTGGGAGTGTGTCGATGTGAAGGCCCTGGAAACCCTGCCGCGCCCCGTCACGCTGGAGATGATCAAGCAGGAACCACGGCTGGCGGATATGGCGGTGCTACGCAATTCGCGGCTTTCGGTGCAACCGGTGACCGAAGCGCAATGGCAGATGATCCGCCAGATGGGCGGGCTCGCGCCGTGACGCGGAGCTGGCAGTGCGGTCGCAAGCGCGGGTGAATGGCAGGCGGTCGCCCAAACGGCAAAGGGTCCCGGCGCGGACGCCAGAACCCTCTACCCCCTTCACGCGTCCACCCACACGGTTCGCGTTGCGAAGACTGGGAAATAGCCGTCCTGGCACCCTTTCAGCGTGCAGCAACAACTGCCCGGTTGCAAATCCATAATCCCCGGAATTTGTCCCAACTGCGAGCTTTCAGGTGAGGATCACCACCCCCAGCAGGGCCAGCGGCACCAGCTTGAACAACAGATGCCGACGCTGCGTCCAGAAGGCCTCGGCCTCGGCCTCGGGCGTGCGCGAAAAGCGCGGCGGCGCTTCGGCGATGGCGGCAATGAACAGCATGTAGATCGCAAGCCCGGTCTCGCCCCGCAGCAGCGCCCCCTCGCCCAGAAACAGCGGCGCCACCCCGACCATCAGCACCGGCCTCACATAAAGCCGCAAACGCTCGCGGTGGTCGGCCATGCGGTCGGTACCCGTGTCGAATTCGAACCGGGCATCTTCGGTATCCGCGCTGCGCCTGCGCGGCCAGAGGGCGTTCAACCCGCCGAACAGGAGACCGCCGACAACGCCGCTGATCACCCAGGCCAGTGGCGTGGCCGCCGCCCCCTGCGCCTGCACCAGCAGTATGAATGCCGCGAAGAAGGTGCCCTGAACCAGCCCGACCAGAAGCGCGGCGCGGCCGCGTGTGCCGTCCGGGCCGGGCAACATGTAGCTGCGGTGGAATTCCGTACCCGCCACGAGCACCGCGACAAGCGCAATCTGATAGAGCCAGAACGACAGATCCCCGTCCGCGCCGGGCCATGTCAGCCCCGCAACGGCCAGCGTCGCAAGGAGCATGATCGCATGACGAGCTTCAGGACGCATGGGGGCCTCATCGTCTTCGGGGCTGCGCATCACCGATACAGATGCGCCTTCGAGAAATACTGCACCAGCATGTAATAGAGCACCGCCCGGTACTTGCGGCCGGGCGGCGCGTCGTAAAGCTCGAGCATGGTCTCGATGGCGTCGGTCAGCTCGGGACCGTCGCGCAGACCCAGCTTGCCGACAAGAAAGTTGCGGCGGATGCGCGCGATCTCGCGGCGGTCATCCGCATCGACACATGCCGTCTGCGCGTCATAGATCAGCGGGCCGCAACCCAGCGCGACACGGCGCAGCAGATCCGGGTCGGGGGTGACGCCGCATTCCGTGCGCAACGCCTGATCGTAGAGCGCGATCAACTCCTGCTGCCGGGTCATGCCGATGCGATCCTGCCTGCTTCAGTAGCGGTACTGTTCGGGTTTGTAGGGGCCTTCGGGGGTGACGCCGATATAG
>CAZMBT010000246.1:0-3618 GCA_964564395.1 uncultured Alkalilacustris sp. | reverse complement strand
TCATCGCCGCGGCGCTGAAAGGGCCCTTCAGGCTCGTCATCTGGTATCAGGGCGCACAGGACGCCGAGGCGTGCCAGCGCACGATCGAACCCTACGGTCTTCTTCTCGGCACGCGCCATTACCTGATCGCGCGCGACATCGCCAAGGATGGGTGCCTCCGCCGGTTCCGTCTGGACCGCATCGCCAAGGTTGAAATCACGGTCGAGTGGTTCGAAAAGGACAAGGACTTCGACCTCGAGGCCTACGCGGCGCAATCCTTTGGATCATTCCACTCGGACGCAGAAGTCTCCCGCTTCGTGTGGCGCTTCAGCCCGGCTGCTGCGGCCACAGCGCGCGAGTTCGAGTTCCACCCCAACCAGGAGATCGTCCAGCGGGACGATGGCGGGCTCATCGTCACCTTCGAGGCCAGCGGACTCGTCGAGATGGCCTGGCATCTCTACAAGTGGGGTGATGCGGTCGAGGTTGTCGAGCCTGCCGCGCTGAGGGAGATCGTGGCGGGATTCCAGAACGGCAGGATCAACGTGCTGCCGTGAGTGGGTTGGCTTCCGGTCGGCACAAGCTGAAACGCCATCCGGAGCGTCGCAGAGGGCGGGAAGTGAAATGTGACCTTCCCCAGTGTCCATCCATGAAGCTTGAATACCGGAGATTCTCGATCGGCAAGGTCGGATTGCAGCCGAAGGCGCCGCCAATGCCTTCTGAGTAGCCTTGCGCGTTGTGAAATGCTGCGATTTGCAGAGGGGGCGCTGTTCTCGAATGCCTGCTACGTTCTCACACTCTAACGAACGATCCGTTCCAGCGCTGCGAAGAGTACCAGGCTCATCCCTGCCAGAACGATCAGCGCTGCGAACATCAGTTCGGTCTGCCCGCGCCCGTTCGCAAGCAGCATAAGATGGCCGAGCCCGCGCGACGAGCCGACCCATTCACCGATGATCACCGCAAATGGGGCGTAGACCACGGCAAGCCGCAGCCCTGAAAAGAAGGCCGGCAGCGCATGGGGTACCTGCAGCAGGAACAACCGGCGCAGGGGCGTTGCGCGCATCAAGCGCGCCATATCGGCCAGCGCCGGCGGCAGGCGCATCAGCCCGTCGAAAAAGGCCGAGGTGACGGGGAAATAGATTACCAGCATGACGATGACGATCTTCGACGCCGCGCCGTAGCCCAGCCAGAGCGTCAGCACCGGCGCCAGTGCAAAGACCGGCACCGCCTGCGCGAAGATCAGCATGGGCCGCAGCATCAGCCGCGCCCCGGGCGACAGGGCCAGGTTCAGCGCCGTGGCCACGCCCAGCGCCACGCCGGCCGCCAGCCCGGTCAGCAGGTTTAGAGCGGTAAAGCGCGCGTGCTCGGCCAGCAGGGCGGCGTTGTCCCACAAAGTCATCCCCACGCGCCCCGGCCCGGGCAGGATGAAGCGCGGCACACCGGTCAGCCAGACCACCGCCTGCCAGACGGCCAGTGCCACGCCCAGCGCCAGCGCCGCGCGCAGGGGGGCAATGTTCAGGCGTCGCATGGCGCCGCCCCCTGCAACCGGCCCAGCAGCTCGGCCTGCGCGGCCAGCACATCCGGCGCGCGATAGTCGCGCGGCGCGGGGCTGTCCGGCAGCGCCAGCGCCTTTGCCCCGTCTGCGCCCAGAAGCCAGGCGCGGTCGGCAAGGCGCAGGGCCTCCAGCGGGTCATGAGTGATCAGGATCACGGTGCGCCCGGCCAGCACGTTCGCGGCCAGGTCCTGCATCGCCAGCCGTGTCGCCGTGTCGAGCGCGGAAAAGGGCTCGTCGAGCACCACCACCGGCGCGTCCTCGATCAGCACACGTGCCAAGGCCACGCGCTGTTGCTGCCCGCCAGAAAGCGCATCCGGGCGTCGGCCTTCCAGCCCAGCGAGCCCAACCTGCGCCAGAAGCGCGTTCGCCCGCGCCACATCCGGGCGCGCCCCGCGCAGCCGCGCGCCAATGGTGACGTTCCTCACCAGATCGGCCCAAGGCAGAAGCTGCCCGCCCTGCGCCATCATCGCCACGCGGCCTGCAAGGGGCTGGTCGTCGCCTGTGCGCAGTGCCCCGTCGAGCCGATGCGGCCCCGGCAGACTGGCGATCAGCCGCGCGATGCTGGACTTGCCGATGCCCGATGGCCCCAACAGGCAGGACCAGCGCCCCGCCGGCATGTCCAGCGCCAGACCTCGGATCAGGGGCGCGTCGCCCATCCATAGATCACCGCACAGCGAGAGCCCAGTCATGCCCCGTCGAGCCCCATCTGCCAGAACCCGACCTCCAGCCGCGTCGCGGTGGCAAAGCGTGCCGAAAGCTGCGCGGCGCGGGGCAGGGCGGTCCAGTCCGGCCCCAGCCGATGCACCAGCGCGCGGTCGATCAGTGCGCCGACATCGCGGCACAGGCCCTGGTAATCCGCGCCCGCATAGGTGTCGATCCAGTCGGCATAGGGCCCGCCGCTGCCCGCCAGCCGCGCGCCGATCTCGCCATAGCCCAGCACGCAGGGCGCCAGCGCCGCCATCAGGTCAAGGAAATCGCCCGAATAGCCCGATTCCAGCACATAGCGGGTATAGGCGAGGTTGGCGGCGGCCTCCTGCGTCGCTTCCAGTTCGTCCGCGTCGATGCCGGCCTGCGCGCAGATCTGAATATGCAGCGGCATTTCCACATGCGCCAGCGCCTGCACCGTGGCCGAGGCCGCCTGGATCTCGGCCAGCGTCTCGCCCTTGGCCGCGGCCAGCGCCCAGGCGCGGGCGAAATGGATCAGGAAGATGTAATCCTGCCTCAGGTAATGCAGGAAATTGGCGCGCGGCAGATCGCCCCGCCGCAGCCCCTCGACGAAGGGATGGTGGGTATAGGCCTGCCAGTCCGGCGCGGCCGCGCGCCACAGCGAAAAGGCATGGCCATAATCTGGCGTGCTCATGGGGCCACCGCAGTCACGTCAACGGCCAGATCGGCAACCGACAGCCCGCCCGGCGTGGCGCCGCGCTCTGCAAGGAACGCCTCGAACCGCGCGTAACGGCCGGCGTCAAAGGCCGCGGGGCGGGTGGCGAAACGCGCCCAGGTATCGGCCCAGGCCATGGTGTTCAGCTCACTTTGCAGTTCCGACGCGGTGCCGGAAAAGATTTCCCACGCGCGGTCCGGCTGGTTCAGGATAAAGGCCACCGCCTGGCTCGTGGCATCCAGAAACCGGGCGATGGCATCGGCGTCCATGGTGTCGGGATTGGCGACATAGATCAGTTCGTCATAGGCCGGCACGCCCTCGGCCTCGGGGTAGAAACAGCGCCCCTCGGTGCCTTCAAGCTGCAGCTGGTTCATCTCGAAATTGCGATAGGCGCCGATCACGCCATCCACCTGGCCCGCCATCAGCGCGGGCGAGATCGACCAGCCGATATTGACCCGCTCCACCGCGTCCGGGGCCAACCCGTGATGGGCCAGCATCGCGTCCAGCATCACCTCTTGCACGCCGGCCACGGCAAAGCCGATGCTGCCGCCGGCCAGTTCGCCGAAATCCTGCGCTGGATGCTCATCCAGCACCGCCAGACAGGTCAGCGGCGTGGAAATCAACGTGCCCACGCGGCGCAAGGGCAGGTCGTCATGGCGGCTCAGATGCAGTTGCGGCTGGTAGCTGATCGCCAGATCGACGCGGC
>CAZMBT010000245.1:0-3642 GCA_964564395.1 uncultured Alkalilacustris sp. | reverse complement strand
CGCATCAGCGGCTGATCGATGAGCCGGCGCTGAAAGGCGCTGCGCCCCGACACCCACCAATGCGCCTCGGCCAGTGCAGCGCGCATCAACCCGGCGGGTGCCATCGCGGTGTCGAGCCTGGTGTGATGCACCATCTCGATGATGGTGCGCACGCCCGCGCCCTCGGCGCCGACCTGCTGCGCGAAGGCGCGGGCATACTCGATCTCGGCCGAGGCGTTGGCGCGGTTGCCCAGCTTGTCCTTGAGCCGCATGATCCGCACCGCGTTGCGCGTGCCGTCCTCCAGCCAACGGGGCACCAGAAAGCAGGTCAGCCCGCCGGGGGCCTGCGCCAGTGTCAGGAAACCGTCCGACATCGGCGCCGAGCAGAACCATTTGTGCCCGGTCAGGCGCCAATCGGTCCCGTCGCGCTCGGCGCGTGTGGTGTTGGCGCGCACATCCGAGCCGCCCTGCTTTTCGGTCATCGCCATGCCCATCGTCGCGCCCGACTTCGCGGTCACGGGCGCGGCGGCGGGGTCGTGACACCGTGCGGTCAGCCGTGAATGCCACAGCCGGGCCAGATCGGGCTGGGCGCGCAGCGCCGGTACGGCGGCATAGGTCATGGTCATCGGACAGCACACCCCGGGCTCGACCTGGCTGAACATGTAGACCATCGCCGCATGGACGGCGTGACCGCCGGGCGCATCCTCCCAGGGGCGCGCCGCGTAGCCGGCCGACAGCCCGCATTCGAGCAGCGCGTGATAGTCGGGATGGTAGGAGACCTCGTCGACCCGCCGTCCGGCGCGATCGAAAGCGATCAGCTCGGGCAGCACGCGGTTCGCGATGCGGCCCTGTGCGCGCGCCTCGGCACTTCCCAGATGTCGGCCCAGAGGCGCCAGTTCGGCGACGTCCGGCGACTGCGCCAGTGCGGTTTGCAGCGCCGGGTCCTGCTGCCACAGATCGCCGTCGGGCCGCGCGGCGGGCTGGTTCTCGACCAGATGGGTGTCGAGTTGTTCGATCGGGGCTGGCGTTGTCATCCTGCACTCCTCTCAAGGGACCGGTTGGGCGGCGCGCAATCGCTTTGCAAAGCCAAGGCGTTGTGGCACAGTGCTGTCAAGAGCCCGAAGAGGCAGACGACGAGGCAGTACATGAGCAGCGCAACGCGGCGTCCGGCCATCGCGACGATGGTGATCTTCGGCATTCTCGCCTTGCTGGGGGCCTATTTTACCTTCGCCGCGGTGCAGGGCAATCACGGGGTGCTCAGCCGTATGGAAATTGACGCGCGCACGCTGGAGCTGAAGGCCGAGCGCGACCGCCTTGCGCGTGAACTCGCCGCGCTGGAAAACCGCACGCGGCGGCTGTCGGACGATTTCCTCGATCTCGATCTGCTCGATGAACGGGCGCGTGCCGTGCTCGGCTACGCGCGCGCTGACGATCTCGTGATCCGGTGACCGGATCGCCGCGCGTGGCGGCGTCGGGCCGGCTGTCAATTTGCTCTCGCCCCGCGCGGCAAGATGCGCTATGGGTTGTTTAACATTGAACTATTGCACTGAGCCACCGGGAGGCGCCTCATGGCGGCACGGAAATCCACGAAATCCTCCGGCAAGTCGAACATGTCGAAGGATGAGCTTCTGCACTATTACCGCGAGATGCTTCTCATCCGCCGATTCGAGGAAAAGGCGGGCCAGCTTTACGGAATGGGCCTGATCGGCGGCTTTTGCCATCTCTATATCGGTCAGGAAGCGGTCGTCGTGGGGTTGGAGGCCGCCGCCGAGGAAGGCGACAAGCGCATAACCACCTACCGCGATCACGGCCACATGCTTGCCTGCGGGATGGACCCCAAGGGTGTCATGGCCGAGCTGACCGGCCGCGAGGGCGGCTACTCGCGCGGCAAGGGCGGCTCGATGCACATGTTTTCCACCGAAAAGCAGTTCTACGGCGGACACGGCATCGTCGGCGCCAATGTGCCGCTCGGCGCGGGACTCGCGCTCGCGGACAAGTATCGCGGCACCGATCGCGTGACCTTCACCTATTTCGGCGACGGTGCGGCCAACCAGGGCCAGGTCTACGAGACCTACAACATGGCTATGCTGTGGGAGCTGCCCGTCGTCTTTGTCATTGAGAACAACAAGTACGCCATGGGCACGAGCGTGCAGCGCGCGACCAAGTCCCCCTCGCTGTGGGAGCGCGGCGCCTCCTTCGGCATCCCCGGCGAGGAAGTGGATGGCATGGATGTGCTCGCCGTCAAGGCCGCCGGCGAGAAGGCCGTCAAGCACTGCCGCGCGGGCAAGGGGCCGTATATCCTCGAGGTGATGACCTATCGCTATCGCGGCCACTCGATGTCGGACCCGGCGAAATACCGCTCGCGCGACGAGGTGCAGAAGATCCGCGAGGAGCGCGACGCCATCGAGCATGTGCGCGAGCTGCTGATCTCGGGCAAGCACGCCACCGAGGACGAGCTCAAGGCCATCGACAAGGAAATCAAGGGCATCGTGAACGATGCGGCCGAGTTCGCCAAGGAAAGCCCGGAGCCCGACCCGTCCGAGCTGTTCACCGACATTCTGGCCGACGACGTGCCGCAGGACGCCTGAGGGAGAACGACATCATGGCAACCGAAGTCCTCATGCCCGCCCTCTCGCCCACCATGGAGGAAGGCACCCTGGCGAAATGGCTCGTCAAGGAAGGCGACAGCGTGTCCTCCGGCGACATCCTCGCCGAGATCGAGACCGACAAGGCGACGATGGAATTCGAAGCTGTCGATGAGGGAACGATCGGGCGCATCCTCGTCAGCGAGGGGACCGAGGGGGTGAAGGTCAACACACCCATCGCCGTTCTGCTGGAGGAGGGTGAAAGCGCCGACGACATCGACAGCGCGCCGGCCGACACCGCAGCGGCGCCGCAAGGCGACCCGCAGCAGGCGCGCGCCCCCAGCTCCGCGCCCGCCGCCCCGGCCGCGCCGGCCCCTGCCCCGCAGACCGACACCAGCCCGGACTGGCCCGACGGCACGCCCGTCAAGACGCAGACGGTGCGCGAAGCGCTCAATACCGCCATCGCCGAGGAAATGCGCCGCGACGAAGAGGTCTTCCTGATGGGCGAGGAGGTCGCCGAATACGAGGGCGCCTACAAGATCACACAGGGCCTGCTCGCCGAGTTCGGCGACCGCCGCGTGCGCGACACGCCGATTACCGAGCACGGCTTTGCGGGGATCGGCGTGGGCGCCGCCTTCGGCGGGCTGCGCCCGATCGTGGAGTTCATGACGTGGAACTTCGCCATGCAGGCCATCGACCAGATCATCAACTCGGCGGCCAAGACGCTCTACATGTCCGGCGGGCAGATGGGCTGCCCGATCGTGTTCCGCGGCCCCAACGGCGCGGCTGCCCGCGTTGCTGCCCAGCATAGCCAGTGCTATGCGGCCTGGTACGCGCATATTCCGGGTCTGAAGGTCGCGATGCCCTACACGGCCGCCGACTACAAGGGGCTGTTCAAATCCGCGGTGCGCGATCCCAACCCGGTGATCTTCCTCGAAAACGAGATCCTTTATGGCAAGTCCTTCGAGGTCCCCGATCTCGACGACTTCACCATCCCCTTCGGCAAGGCGAAGGTGGCGCGTACCGGATCGGACGTCACCATCGTGAGCTTCGGCATCGGCATGACCTATGCGCTGGA
>CAZMBT010000244.1:0-3740 GCA_964564395.1 uncultured Alkalilacustris sp. | reverse complement strand
CTCATCACCGCGATCTATGCCAACGACATCCCGATGGTGCAGACCCTGACCTTCATCTTCGCGGTGCTGATCGTCCTGTTCAACCTGATCGCCGATGTCCTTTACGGCATCCTTGACCCGAGAATCCGCTATGACTGACACGGCCGAAGCCCCCAAAGCGCAGGACCGGATCACGCCCATGCAAGTGGAGCAGGCCTTCCGTCCGCCGCGAAACCAGTGGTGGGATGTGTGGGACCAGTTCAAGACCCACAAGGGCGCCCTGATGGGCAGCTTCGTTTTCCTGTTCCTGATCCTGTTCGTGACGGTCGGCCCCTGGATCTGGACGGTCGATCCCGGCTACATCGACATCCGCTCGCGCAATCAGGGGTTCAGCGCCGCGCATCCGCTGGGCACCGATCAGTTGGGGCGAGACATGCTCGCACGGTTGATGGCCGGCGGGCAGGTTTCGGTCGCGGTCGGCATCACGGCGATGGCGCTGAGCATGTTGCTGGGCACCTTCATCGGCGTGATTGCCGGCTATTTCCGCAAGCTTGACGGACCGCTGATGCGGATGACGGACCTGTTTCTCGCGCTGCCGTTGCTGCCGCTCCTGCTGGTCATGGTGATGCTGTTTCGCGAGGCGCTCGCCACCCGGTTCGGTGAAGCGGCGGGGGTTTTCCTGCTGATCGTCACGGCGATCGGCATCACCAGCTGGATGCACACCGCACGCATCGTGCGCGGCGACGTCATGGCGCTGAAGGAGCGCGAGTTCGTCCTCGCCGCACGCTCCATCGGAACGCCCGCGCGGCGGATGATCTCGCGGCACATCCTGCCCAATGTGCTGTCACCGATCATGGTCTCGGCGACGCTCGGCATCGCGACGGCCATCATCACCGAAAGCGCGCTGTCATTCCTCGGGCTCGGCTTTCCGCCGGATTTCCCGACCTGGGGCCGACTGCTCTATGACGCCGTCTCCACCTTGCAACAATACCCCTCACGGGTGATCCTGCCGGGTGTGATGATCTCGCTCATCGTGCTGTCGGTGAACTATATCGGGGACGGGCTGCGCGATGCGCTGGACCCGCGCATTCGCGGCCGATGACAGTGCCTGCCGGATCCGGCGCAGCGGCCTATTCGATCCTGCGCCGAATCCCCCGGATCAACAGCCAGACGGCCCCGACGACCACCGGCGTAAGCGCGGCCAGGACGGCCATCCGCTCCAGCCCGAGCGGCGCAGCCGCCGGCATCACCAGATTGGCGGCCAGATTCACCCCGTAGTAGCTGATGGCCACCACGGAGAGCCCCTCGACCGTGCGCTGCAACTTGAGCTGCAGATCCGCGCGCCGGTCCATGCTGGCCAGCAATGCCTGATTCTGCGCCGAGCGTTCCACATCCACCCGAGTGCCCAGTAACCCACCGGCACGCGCGGCGCGGGCTGCCATGTCATCGAGCCGCCGCTGCGCGGCCCTCACCGTGCGCATGGCCGGATCGAAGCGGCGCATCATGAACTCCGCCAGCGTTTGCCGACCGTGAAACCGCGTCTCGCGCAGCACCTCGATCCGCTGATGCACAAGCGCTTCATAGGCCCGCGTGGCGCCAAAGCGAAAGGAAGACTGCGCCAGGAGCGACTCGAGCTCGGACGCTATGGCCAGAAGCGAATCCAGCGTCCTCTGCGTGGACGCCGCCGAGGCCTCCTGCCCCAGCCCACCCACCAGTTCCGACAACCGCACCTCCAGCGCCGCCATGCGCGCGGACAGATCGCGCGCCTGCTGCAGCCCCAGCATGGACATCGCCTTGTAGGTTTCCACCTCGCACAGGCGCTGCACGATCCGGCCGACGCGGCGCGCACCGGTGCCCTGTTTCACGAACACCGCCATGCGCATATGGCCCGCAGCATCGATACGAAAATCGCTCGCGACGATGCCGGCGCCATCCAGGACCCGCGCGCAGGCCAGGCTCTCGGCCACGAACCAACGGTCAAGGAAGGCCGACACCTCGCCCTCGTCCTCGGGAAGAAACGCGACCCAGATCAGGAGCGAGGTCATGCGTTGCCCCGGCGCACGGGCCATCCAGTCTGCCGGAAGGGCGGCGAATTGCGCCGGGTCGAACGGCTCGCTCCCGGCTCCGTGCTGGAACGCGGTGTAGGTAACGAACTCGGTATGGCTTTCCCATTTCAGCCGGGCATGTCCGATATCGCCGAAGTAATGCGTGGCGTCCGGCGGCGGATGATCGGCCCCTGCCCGGTCGAGCAGCCCGATCAGATGCGCGCGATCCTCGCCGCGGTCGCGATTCTGCGCCGCACCCGGCTGACGCAGCGCGACGAAGGTCGCAGTACAGGGGGCCTGCAGCGCCGGAAAGGGCCGCGCATGCAGTTCGTTGGCGAGCGCATAGCGCTGTGGATGATCCTGAAGGATGCTCATGGTGCCACCCGCGTCGCCGATCCGATGCACCGTCTGGCCCCGAAGCCCTCCGGCGAAAACGGTTTATCCGATATCGCGGGGTGCCGGCATGCGCATTGCATCCCGGCAACCCGACGGCCCGCGCCTAGTCGATCAGCGCGAGCAGCTTGTCCACCGAACTCTTGGCATCGCCATAGAGCATGCGGGTATTCTCCTTGTAGAAGAGCGGATTCTCGATGCCCGAATACCCGGTCCCCTGCCCGCGCTTGGACACCACGACATGCTTGGCCTTCCAAACCTCGAGCACCGGCATTCCGGCGATCGGGGAGTTCGGGTCATCCTGCGCAGCAGGGTTCACGATGTCGTTGGAGCCGATGATGATGACGACATCCGTTTCCGGAAAGTCATCGTTGATCTCGTCCATCTCGAGCACGATGTCATAGGGCACCTTCGCCTCGGCGAGCAGCACGTTCATGTGCCCGGGCAGTCGGCCGGCAACCGGGTGGATGCCGAAACGCACCTCCTTGCCCTTGGCGCGCAGCTTGCGCGTCAACTCCGAAACCGACTGCTGCGCCTGAGCGACCGCCATGCCATAGCCCGGAACGATGATCACGCTGTCGGCTTCGTCCAGCAGCCCGGCCACGCCCTCCGGCTCGATGGCGACCTGTTCGCCCTCCATCGCTGCGGAGGCACCCTGCGGGCCACCAAAGCCGCCGAGGATGACATTGAGGAACTTGCGATTCATCGCCTTGCACATGATGTAGCTCAGAATCGCACCCGAGCTGCCGACCAGCGCGCCGGTGACGATGAGCAGGTCATTGGACAGCGTGAAACCGATCGCCGCCGCAGCCCAGCCCGAATAGCTGTTGAGCATCGACACCACGACCGGCATGTCGGCGCCGCCGATGCCCATGATCAGATGCCACCCGATGAAGAAGGCGAGCGCGGCCAGCGCCAGAAGCGTCCAGAACCCGGCATCGTTGAGATACGCGATCGCCAGCACCAGCGACAGCGCCGCCGCGAGCGCGTTGAGCATGTGCCCGCCCGGCAATTGCCAGGCCTTGCCGTCCACCTTGCCGGCAAGCTTCGCGAAGGCGATGACGGAGCCGGTGAAGGTCACGGCGCCGATGAAGATGGCGAAGATGATCTCGAGCTGCAGGAAGGTAAGCTCGGCCTGGTCCTTGGTGGCGACCAGCGCCGCGAAGGCCGAGAAATCCCCTGTCGCATCCGCCGCGAGCACCCGCAGCCGTTCGAGGTCGGCGTTCCACGCCACGAACACCGCCGCCAGACCGACAAAGCTGTGCAGTGCCGCCACGAGTTGCGGCATCTCCGTCATTGCGACCCGCTTGGCGACGATCCAGC